>JASHYD010000112.1 GCA_030043175.1 Xanthobacteraceae bacterium
TCGCGTTGTTACCTCGCGTTGCCGAGATGCCCGAGTTTCACAGAAAGCAACTATCATCGATACCCGCTTGCGACAAATGACGATGTCGGGCGCGACGGCCACATTCGTCGCTGGGACGAAAAACCGCGACGGGCGCAAGAACAACTCGTTCGTGCCTCCGCTATCAAGGTTAGAAAGCCAATCAGGCGATGTGTTAAGTAAAAAATGACGAGCGGTATGAATCCTGAATGATCACCGGCATAACGCTCCGCTCACGTGGGCCCGGACCATGTTGAAACGCGAAAAAATAGCGATTGCAGACATCTATGTGCCCGTAAAGCGCCGTGCGACGCTTAAGCCGGACACCGTGCGAGAGATTGCGCAAAGTATGCTTGAGGTCGGGCAGACGACGCCAATCCTTGTCCGGCGCGATGGCGAGCGCTTCGTCTTGGTGAACGGTCTGCATCGGCTTGAGGCATGCAAGGCGTTGGGCGAGGAATCGATCTTCGCCTATCTTGTCCAAGCCCAAAGGCATTAGAAATCGGTTTCACGCTAACTAATCCCCGCATGGGAACTCAATGACGAATGCAGCCAGCACGCCCGAGGTTGGACTGGCCGATTACCCGCCGTAAAGGGAGGACGTGGCGGCAAGCCGGTGTCGCCGATATGGTCTCGGCGATGGAATGAAATTGAGCTTGTCGTACAGGCCCTCGTTGGGGGAAAGAGGATCACCAGGCCGTTCGCCCCTGGGCGAGGCGGATGACGAGGTCGAACTCGGCTGGCTGAATGGGGAGCAGACCGCCGGCTTCTCGCTCGAGAAATACGCAGATATCGACTCCGGATCGGAGTTGCGCGCCGCGAACGGCAGGCGCACAATTCGCCCCGACCATGCCGGTGGCGAGGGAGGACACGCTATGACGTTGCGTCGATCAAGAATGTTTGTTGCAGCTCTCGCCTTCGTCGTGCCCATTGCCGCGCAGGCGCAGGATTCGCCGCAGCGCAAAGAGCTGCGGCGAGTCGATTTATCTGGCGCAGGGGGTATGGAAGTGATCAGTTCGATCAGCGAATTCAGACCGGGCGATGAGCTTCCGAGGCACCTCCACCACGGCATTGAGGCAGGGTATGTCGTTCAGGGAGCAATGGTGCAGAACCCTGGGCAGCCGCCGACGATGCTTGCAACCGGTGCGCCGATCCTCAATCTTCGCGATGTGGTGCATGGTGGCTTCAAGGTGGTCGGTCCCGGCAATCTTATCCTTTTTACAGTGCATACCGTCGACAAAGGAAAGCCCTTATATGATTGGGTGAAATAGCCTAACTGTACGTCGCAACAAATGCTGGGCGTGGCTGCAGCCGGTCGCGTCCGCTTTTTATCTGAATCCGCAGACTGGGGAGGAGCTCCATGAGGCATGTCATTTCGTTATTCGTGCTCGCTTGCGCGCTGGCAGATCCGGCGTTCGCCCAGCTCCAAGACAAGCCAGTCCCGATGGACAGGGCTCCGTTCCACATCCCGGTCTTTTCCAACGATTACATCATCCTGCTAAACGTCAATATTCCACCCGGGCGCAATACCGGCTACCACATCCATTATGCCGATTCCGTGTCGGTGAACCTGACGCCGGCCTCACAGACAAACCAGACTTATGGCTCGTCCGAAGTGAGCGCGCCGGGTACGGGCGGCGAAGGTGAACCGGGCCGTACCACGTTTACGAATGTGACCAAAAATGGTCCGCGTACGCACAAGGCGACCAATGTTGGCCCGACGCCATTCCACAACATCTCCTTCATCCTGAAAGATCGCGCGCCGTCGGGAACCGCCGTGTCGGACCGCTCGGGTGTCGCCGGCTACACCCAGATCATGGATAACCCGCGCATAAGGGCCTGGCGTGTGGTTCTCAAACCGGGAGAGGCGACCGGACAGATCACGCAAAGCGCAGCGGG
The DNA here is from genome assembly GCA_030043175.1 of Xanthobacteraceae bacterium. The sequence continues at coordinate 1,918 of JASHYD010000112.1, forward strand.
ACTGAGGGTCTACGTGCGCGGCGGCGTGCTCGCCGAAATTGTGCCCGGATCGGCCGATCGTGGCATGGCTCCGTACGAAGGCGATTTTATCTGGCAGGATGCCCCGCAGACGAGGGCGGTGAAGAACACCGGTACCACGCTCATCGAATTCGTCGAGTTCGAGCTGAAATAGGTCCGGCGGTCGCAGCGCACCATTCCTCTCTAGACGTCCAGGTTGCCCGCGCCAAGTGTGGGCGGGTTGGCGGCGGCAAGGCGCGATGACATATTTTCCCACCACAGTTGGAAGCGCACCAGGGTCGGACCGAGCATCGCAACCGTAGAGCCATTACCCGACTCCGCTCTACAATTAGCTGTCAATGGCTGTGTTGATCGCAGGGAGTTTCGCTATGGTATCTGCAGCGCGATCCGGAACGGTCTTCTTTGCCGGGGTGCTCATTGTCAGCTTGGCAACGGCTGCATGCCCTCAGCAGCTGCAATATCCCAAGCCAAGCGAGCTCCCCAATCCCTATCGCCTCGTGGAGGACTGGCCGACCTTGCCCCCAAGCATGAATGGCGGCCGCTGGGGCGAAGTCATCCGCGTTCATGTCCATAGCGACGGCAACATCTGGATTTTCCATCGCTGTTTCAACACCGTGCCGCCCGGCAGCGCCACCTGCATTGGTCGCGGCGAGGCCAACCCACCAATCTTGCAGTTTGATCCCGCTGGCAAGTTGCTCAAGAGCTTCGGCGCCGGCATGTTTGGCTATCCGCACGGCTTTACTGTGGACCGGGACGGCAATCTGTGGGCCAGCGATGTTAATGACAGCGACACCGTGCTCGGCATGCCGGCACGCAATGCGGCTGGCGTCGTGCTCGGGCAGGAAGTCCTCAAGCTCGATCAGAGCGGCAAAGTCTTGATGATGCTCGGCAAGATGGGCGTCGGCGGCAGCGGCACGGATACTTTCGATCGTCCGACCGGCGTCGCGGTGGCGCCCAACGGCGATATTTTTGTCTCCGATGGCCATTCGCCCAATAAGTCCAACAATGCCCGTGTGGTTAAGTTTTCCAAGGACGGCGGGTTCATCAAGACCTGGGGCCACAAAGGATCGGCTCCCGGCGATTTCGATGATCCGCACGACATTTTCGTCGGCGGCTCGCTTGGGCGCGTCTATGTTGCAGACCGCCGCAACAGTCGCATCCAGATTTTCGATCAGGACGGCAATTTCATCACCGCCTGGTATCAATTCGGCCAGCCAAGCTCGGTTTTTGTCGGGCCGGACGATACGCTTTATGTCGGCGCTGCATTCCGCAACGAGTCGACCCGTCGCAACGAGTCGGCGCGACCGCAGCCGGGCGAGTTGCGTGGCATCGTGGTCGGCAGCGCCATTGATGGGTCGTTGCGCGCCTTTATACCCGATCCGACCGATCTGAGCACGGTTGATCGCGGCACCTCGGCATCGGGGATTGCGGCCGATACCATGGGTAACATCTATGCGGCGGATGTCGGGGCCCATAAGCTTCGGAAATATGTGCGGCTGCGCTAAGGCAGGGACCATAAGCATGCGCGAAGTGCTATCGCTTGTGGCATCCTCATCGAGACCGTGGCAACGTCACCGATGGAGGTGAACGTCACTTTCCAACGACGGTTCTGAGGCAATGCCTTGCGGCAACCCGCTTGCTTTGCGCCTCAGGGCCACGGCGGAGCACCCTCCGGCTCTGTACAAGTTACCGAGCGGATAATTCCAGGCCGGTCTGGCGCGCCCGCGCTGGAAGTTTGCGCGAGGTCATTGCCGACTGTCTTGAGATGCGTCAACGCGTCGCCGAAACCCAGGCGGATTTGGTGGCTTCGCGTAGAGGCGACGCTCTATCCCGGTTGAGTTGGATAGGTGCCGCAAGCTCGCGAGGTCCTTCGACCCTTGGTTGGCTTTATGGCAGCAGCGAAATCCGGAGTGGCACCAAAGGCCACAGTCGCACCAATGAAGGTGGCGCAGGTTCCCAAGCCGGGATCCGATTTCCAGCTCGTTGAGCGCAAGATTCCAAAGCCGGGCGTGGGACACGTGCGGATCAAGGTGCAGGCCTGTGGTGTTTGCGGCAGTGATGTCTTTACCAAGGATGGCTCCTGGCCAGGCATTCAGTACCCCCGCGTTCCGGGACACGAAGTGGTGGGCATTATTGACGAGCTCGGCGCCGGCGTTACTGCCTGGAAAAATGGTCAGCGCGTTGGCGTCGGCTAGCATGGCGGCCAGGACAACACGTGTCCCTCCTGCCGGCACGGAGATTTTCGCAATTGCTGGAATCTGAGAATTCCCGGCATCAGTTACGACGGCGGATATCAACAATACATGATTGCTCCCGTGGAGGCGCTGGTGGCGGTACCGGAAAGCCTAGGTAGCGCCGAAGCAGCACCGCTGCTGTGCGCGGGAATTACCACATACAATGCGCTGCGGCACAGCGGCGCGGAGCCTGGCGACCTTATCGCTGTGCTGGGCATCGGCGGTCTGGGTCATCTTGGAATTCAATTCGCCAACAAGTTTGGTTACAACGTCGCGGCCATTGGACGCCGGCCCGAAGACGCAGCGCTCGCAAAGAAACTCGGGGCGGGAGTGTGCATAGATAATAAAGCGGCGAACCCAGTTGAGGAATTGCAAAAGCTGGGTGGCGCAAAGGTAATTTTGGCGACCGCTCCGAGCTCCAAAACGATGTCGGAGCTGTTCGACGGTCTGGCGCCGAACGGCAAGCTTATGGTGATAGGGGTGAGCTTCGACCCCATTGAGGTCACACCGGTGCAACTCGTCAGTGGAAGTCGAACGATTCAAGGGTGGGCTGCGGGCACGCCAGCGGATTCCGAAGACACCTTGAGGTTCGCGGAATTAACCGGCGTGCGTGCCATGGTTGAAACATATCCGCTCGAAAAAGCGGCTGACGCTTATCAGCGCATGTTGAGCGGCAAGGCGCAATTCCGTGTCGTTCTAACGATGGAGGGCTGAGCCCACGTTGTTGATGAGGCGCATCAAAGCCGGATGGTATCGTCCGCCAAGGAGTCAGGGCATTCAATTCGGTCCTGGTCCGAAGATGACGGTGCCGCCTCGAAAGCGTGTTTTTCCGCTGGAACGCTTGCCAACAGGCCATCCGGCATCACCGGGCGGCTACCGCTCTTGCGCCGTTTCCTCCCGCGGGACGCTGCTTGGCTGGCCGGATCGGCCTTTGGCACAGCCAACCCGTCGAGGGTTTGCTGGAGATCGTCGAGAAACGCCTCCCACTCCGCTGCTATGATTTTTTGATTCCTTCATTGAGCGCCGCTCGTCTCCCGCCTTGATCGCTTGCGACTCCCTGGCCGACCACCGAGATGCAACAATTCTCGCGCGCCCTGCGTGAGCTAGATCGCTTCTCCTGACCCGACTTTGATATTGAGCCGTCACACGTATGTCACAGCAAGACGAGACACGTTGAGGCAAGTTCCTTCGTCAGAAATGGAGGCTCGATCATGACAACGACCAGGATGCTCGCCTGTGCCACGGTGGCGTTCTGCCTTGTGGCCATTTCGGCGCCAGCTCGTGCGCAGGAAACTTGGGACGAAACATTGAAAAACACCATCAGCGCCTGGTGGGGTGTCGCCAAGAACACGGCGCGGGTAGCTACGCTAAACCCGGTGACGATCAACATGTGCTGGGCATCGGACAAGAATGCCTTGGTTGCCGATCCAGCCGTCGTCGCCGGCTTCCAGAAGATCCATGGCAATGAGAAGGTGACAATCACCTTCCCCCGCGACAGCTCGGGTACACTCCTCGGCTCCGGCGACATCATGAGCGAATGGGAGAGCGGCAAGCTCAACTGCTCGACGGTGTCGCCTGACGCCTCGATCCTTGGTCTGCGCTCAGCAAAGTGGAACGCCGCTGAGCAGACGATGTATGCCTCATCGATGGTTATCGCCGTCGTCAACCCGCAGGCGGCCGAAGTTCTTGGAAAATTCTACAATAAGGATCCCAAGGCGCTCACGTTCTCGGACCTCGTATCTGTCGCCGGCAAGAACTGGGCCGATCTTGCTCCCGGTAACACGGAAGTGGCGAACTGGGGAACAGTTAAGGGCCACGCCACCGACTGCACCCGCTCGGCGAGCTGCCAAGTAGTGGCGGTAGCGCTCGCGTACTCCGCTGCTGGCAAGACGAACATGACTGGTCGCGAGCTGTCGGACCCGAAGGTCAAATCGGTCATCGACGCGTTCCGAGAAAAGATTGACCACGCGGAGGGCTCAACGGGCCGACTGACGGAGAAGTGCTTCGTCAACCCGGTTGAGTGCGACTTCTTCTTTACGTACGAATCGAGGATATCGGAGGTTGAAAAACAGATCCCCGGCGCAATCGTTCTCTACAATGACCGCGTGATTCAGGCTGACCAGGTCGTGCTCGTTACAACGGCCGATCCGGGGCAACGCGAAGCTGCGGTTCGTTTCATCGAGCACATCATGTCGCCCCCGATGCAAAAACTCATTGCCGAGAAGTATGGCTTCCGGCCAGGGACCGTTGTTGATGTCCAGGGACCCGTCCAAAAGCTGAAACTGCTTCGGCTCGGCATTGTCCGCAATCCGAACCCAATTTTGGTCAAATCCGTACTCGCAACTGTAGGCACGCCGATGTCACATTGACGCTCACGCGCCTTCACCCTACCGTCTGCCATGCGCGGCAAGGTAATCGTGGTCCTTGCCGCCAGGGAAACGCTGTAATTGCGATCCGCGGCCGGGATCGCACGGACAGGCCGTCAGCATGGCGCTGAGCAGCAGTCAGACGGACGTTAAACCGTGTGGCGCCGCGGATGCTCCGCTTGCAGTCTACGTCTTTGCCCCGCTGATGTAATGCTCCAACTGCTCGATCACAAACTCCCGGTCGCTGATGATGCTCTTGACCAGATCACCGATCGAGACGATGCCGAGAAGTTTATCATCATCGATTACCGGTAGATGGCGCACGCGCTTGGCGGTCATGATTGCCATTCCTTCCTCAATCGATTTGTCAGCCTCAACGCATACCACGTCGCGCACCATGATTTCGCCAACCAGCGTCTGCGGCGATCCGCGACCTTTCAAAAACACATTGCGAGCGTAGTCCCGCTCGGTAACGATGCCAACGATCTTGCCGCCGTCAAGCACCACCAACGCGCCGACGTCCTTGTCTGCCATCATCTTGATTGCATCATAGACCGTGTCTCCAGGGTGGATGGACCAGACCTGACGACCCTTCTGATCGAGGATGTGACGAACTGCTGTCATGACGCGGCCAAGTGAGGCGTTTGCTAGCCTATCCGCACAATCCAACGCCGAGCCCAGCCGCGCGTTCCTGACCGGAGTTACCGGTCCATTACCCGGCCATCACTTGTTCCAATCCTCATTTCGCTCCCGTTGCGGCGCGACGCTCGCCCGATTGCATAATCCAGACCGGACAAGCCAAGCGTGGGACGAAGAGGGCAGGTCCACGGCAAGTCGTGAGCAGACGCCGTGGTATTGGCAGTACCAGCGCCAGCGCCGCCTTGCGATCGGGGAACCCGCGATCGCGCGGATCCGCGCCATTATGCCCGATCACATCGAATGCGTAGAGGATTGCGGTATGCGCAGCCTCTCGGCGGCGCAATTCCTCGAATACCAATTGCTGCCGCGTATAAGTATGGTCGGCGTATCATCATTCTTGAGGATGCGTGGCCGACGACTCCTTGCCGAGTCTTGGGCCACATCCGATATGGTTACAGTCTAACGCGCGCGGCGCCGCAAGTCCCCCCGGCCAAGGAGGCGATAGTGCCATTCTCGTACGTGAGCGTGGAAGAAGCCACCAAGCGCAGCGGCGTGCGCATGGTAGTGGTCGGCGATGTACCGAGCCCCTGGGGCGAAGCAGCCAAGGGCATCCTGCCCATCAAGGGGATCGAGTGGGTCGCCGTGCGGCTTATTTACGACAGCGAGCCCTTGAAGGAGTGGGCCGGTCAGCGCAACGCTCCGGTGGTGATCTTCGAGGATGCCCCCCCCGCTCCGGTTGGGCCGAGATTCTCCTTCTCGCCGAGCGCCTCGCGCCCAGCCCAGCGCTGCTTCCTTCAGACCCGGCAGACCGCGCCCTCGTCTTCGGCCTTGCCCACGAAATCTGTGGCGAGGGGGGCCTGGGCTGGTCGCGCCGGCTCCAGCTGGTGCACGCTGGTCTTCGTAACGCCGGCGGCTTTCCCGGACGTGTCGCCAAGTATCTGGGCAAGAAATACGGCTACAGCCCCGAGGCAGGCGCTGCCGCCGGCTCGCGCGTCGCGGACCTGCTGCGCATGCTGATCGCGCGCCTGAAGCTGCAGCGTCACGCAGGCAGCCGCTATTACGTCGGCAACGCGTTGACCGCCGTCGATGTCTACAGCGCGACATTTGCGGCGATGTTCGACCCGCTGCCGCCCCACCAATGCAGAATGGACGCCAGCACGCGCGCAGTATTTTGCGCGCGGGACACGCACACTGGCGCTGCCTTGGCTCCCATTCTGTTCGAGCACCGTGACATGATGTATAGGGAGTACCTGGAGCTGCCGCTCTCGCTTTGAGTATTGATCGAGCCGCGGGCGACACATCTTGGCGAGAACATCAGACTGGCGAGATATAAAAATGGCGACATCTCGTCGGGAACGGGCCTCTGGAAGAATGGCGGCGCGTCGCCACCGTTACACCAGCGTTTGCGTCCTCATCCACCTCTCGGCCGCCTTGCGAGCCCGCGCGGCTACGCGACGCTGGCGTGCAGATCCACGACCACAAAGGCGGCGACAGTCGGTTTGGCACCGCACCGTTCTATTGATTGAGGTCGACGCCTTCGCGGCCGACCGCGATGATCATAGAATTTCAGATCAACGCGGCGGCGTATTTAAGCTGGCGATCATACCTGACGACAAGCCGATACTCGAAACTACGGCTTACTCGACTGGAGCAGACTAAGCCAGGTTTGGGGCGAGCCGAGTGCCTTCAGCGACCATGGGGCGTCCGATAAATCAAAGCCCGTGCACTGCCTGTCCGATCAGTGCTGACCGTCAAGCATGACGACGACTTTTGTCGGTTCTGGTTCGTGAGGCAGAAGGCTAGTCCATTGCGCATCACCCCACTTGGCGAGATTTACCACTGTCCCTGCCCCGGCACGCTCGTTCTGCTCTACGACATTCAATCCGTTGCTATCGAGGAAAAACGTGTGATCGCCGAACAATTCGTTCAATTCAGCAACCAGGGGATGATCGTCAGGGATTACTCGGGCCTCGAACTGCGTCAGAGTTTGTTCGACTTGCGTGGAATTCAGTTTCATCACGCACTCCATTCGCTCGCGTGTAGGGGGCACACTTGCTAGACGGTCCTCCGGCACATGCGTACCGGAGGTTTGTTGGCAAAATAGCCTCGCTGTCGTTTGGTGCTTCAGTCGCGATATTCGCCGTAGCCACCACGCTCACCATACTCGCCGTGGCGATACTCGTGGCGGGGATATTCGCCGCCACCAAACTCCCGCCGGGGATGTTCATGCCGTCCAAATTCACGACGGTACTCGCGGTGACTGAATTTCTCGCGGGGATATTCACGGCGCTCAAATTCATGACGGTATTCGCCACGGCCATACCCGCCAGGTAGGCCACCATAGCCCTCATGATATGGGCAAGCGGAGGCGCTTAACGTTAAGCCCGCTGTGATAATAGCCACGCCGGCGGCCAGGCCGACAACTGTGCTGCGCATAGTGCTAGCTCCTGTGTCTGTTGGAGAAGCCCAGCCTTACGAAGAAAACACAACCGTTCCGGTCGCGTTGCCGCGTGCGGCGATCGGTCTCCGAGGCCGGAGCCCTACCAGCCCGTCCGGCGACTCGCTCCGGCGCGCGGCTATCGCTAGGCCCCCGCATGGCGGTCGGTGCGGAAACTCCTGGTAAGCAACGGCGAGAGCGGCGCGAAACGTACTCGTCACAGCTGCCAGAATACCCGGCAGATTCTCTGGAGAACGGGGATCTCAGCGAATCATCTGTTCCGATTCTGTTGCTGTTTGGGTGGTCCACCAGTAGGACCGCACAGTTCGACCCTTGTTGTTACCCGACTCTCGGGAGCCTGCGGTGACCCATCTCGCACACCTGCTTCGGTGTTGTTGCTGTGCTCCGATTTTGCTGAGCGGATGCACACATCGTTGTGACGACTGAGACAATCTCCCTACCGCGGCCAATCCGATGATCATTTTGACCACCATGGTGCGATTCCGATCGCGGACACGCTACCAGCCTTTAGACATCCAAACTCAATGGCTGCGGTGTGGTTGCCCAGGTGCGGCAGTACCGCGCGGTGTCGCCGGCGCCCGAGCGACATCTGGGCCTGGAAAAAGGCCGGTGGGCGCAAGGGATCGGGCGGCGTGAGGATTGCACGTTTGCTCGAGGCTAATCTCGCACAGCGGGCCAACATCGTCTCGCAGCACGCGGGTGTTCGGCTAGAACGGCGCTGTCGCTCTTCATCAGAAGCCGTATTTTCCCTTTCCTTCCCGCACGCCGAAGCGCGGATATGGCGCCGGTGATTTGGGGCCCTGGGTGATAAATGAGTATCAAAAGTTGACTTGCGAAAATCGGAGTGTTGACCTGTAGGCAAGGACGCATGGTTCGGACGGAACCGAAATCGCAAGACGCGAGCGAAGGCGACCATGGACACGCCCCTGCTTTGGCATATCCCCCTTTCGCATTTCAACGAGAAGGTCCGCTGGGCGCTCGATTACAAGTGCGTCGGGCACCGCCGCAAAGTGCTCGGTCCCGACTACCTTGTCCGGGCTTGGCGGGCAACGGGACGCGGCACGCTGCCAATTCTGTTCCTGGACGGCCGAGCGATCGGCGATTCGACCCATATCATCGCCGCACTCGAAGATCGATTCCCCGAGCCGCCGCTGTATCCTGGCGCCGCCGCCGCCCGGCGGCGCGCCCTTGCACTGGAGGACTATTTCGATGAACAGCTCGGCCCAGCACTGCGCGCAGCCGTTGTTACGCCGCTGTTCCGGCGAGATCCGGATATTGCGCTGCGCGTCCTAACGACAGGCATGCCCGACAAGGCCTATCAAAGGCTGCGGCCGCTGGTGCGGATGTTCCCGGCGTTCTACCGCTTCCGCCACAAAATCAGCGATACGAGGCTGGAGGCGGATCGTGCTACTGTCAACGCGGCGCTCGACCGAATTGAGCAAGAGCGGCAAGGCCGCCGGTATCTCGTTGGTGAAGCGTTCACGGTCGCCGATCTCGCGGCTGCAGCGATGCTATCGCCGCTGCTGCAGCCACCCGAGATTCAGTACCCGGTGCGGGTGGAGCTGCCGTTGTATCTGCAGAACTACCGTGCCACGGTGCTACGGCATCCGGCCGCCCGGTGGGCGGCAGAGATTTATCGACTGCATCGGGGCCACTCCGCTGAAGTCTCGCGCCGGTCAGCTGATGCGAACTAACTGGGTGCAGGGATTAATGGAACACGGTAAGAGCATTGCGGCAGTCGGTACCAGCTCACTTGGGCGGATTGCGATCGATCCGCCGCCGGAGCCGGCGCAGTCCTATGGTCCCTGGGATCCGGGCATTGATTCCACTCTACCGACCGAATTCTTGCACCTCGCGACGGTGTTGAGTGCGGCGAATGTCTCCAGCAGCATCGTCGAGCTCAAGGAAATAAACAGCTTCTGCGGGTTAACACTTGAGAGATTATCCACCTTCAAGCCCGCACGCCTCGCCCTGCATGAGGTGCTTATTCGCGTGATGGCCGACCTTTCGGTGCCAGACGGCGAAGAATATGAGGATCTCGGCATCAATTTTCGGCAAATGACGGCGACGATCATGGGGAACTACATCGCGCCGGAGCTGGCCGCGATCACCGCGCTATTTGAGCGGTTGAAGCGCGAGGCGGCGGAGTTCCTGGATAGGGCTCAGGAGCTAACAGCTTCCAGCATCATTGGGCCACCGGAATTCCCCGGGTCCAATCCACGCCGCTGGTCGAAACTTTTCTTACCCTCTCGCATCAAGATGCCGACGCGGGTCGTGACGCGTTTTCCCGAAGACGCTGATGTTGTTCGTATTGACGGCTGGCGCAAGAAGGCTCAATCGACCGAGCACCCGCTCGAACGAGCCTGCTACCAGGCGCTGGTCACGACTGCCGAAGGGATCTTTGCGGTTCATGGCCGGCTGACGAACGACCGTAAGCTCATAACCTCGATAGCGCTCCGACTTGTGTGCAATGATTACGGCAGCTTCGCGGTGGGAGAATATCTTGCGCCGCTCTTCTTGAATGGTGCGCAGCGCGAGGGCTACCGCTTCCTTCCGGCGCAATCGCATCCCCTGGTCATGAACGTAAAAGGGGCATCTGCATCGGGCAAGAGCACCATGCGGCCGCTCCAGAAGCGGCTCGCGGCGCGGTTGCGCGTCAACTGGGAGCACTTTGCGCTCATCAGCCCCGACATTTGGCGGAAGTTTTTGCTCGATTATGGCTCGCTTGGCCCTGCGCGGAAATACGCCGGCACGCTGACCGGCGCGGAAGTCGCCATAATCGACCAGAAGCTTGACCGCTACATGAGCTACAAAGGCGAGATCGACCAACTGCCTCACCTGCTGATCGATCGCTTCCGGTTCGACAGCTTTGCACAAGAGCCGGATGAGGAGGAAGGGAGCCGACTGCTGACCCGGTTCGGTTCGGACGTCTTCATGTTCTTCATGATCACGCCGCCGGAGGCCACGATCGAACGGGCTTGGAGGCGCGGCGAGAAGTTCGGCCGATACAAGGCGGTGGACGATCTCTTGGCACACAACGTCGAGGCCTATTCGGGAATTCCAGGCCTGTTCTTCACCTGGGCGCTTCGGCAGGACAAGCGCGTGCACTTCGAGTTTCTCGACAATAGCGTTGTGGAAGGTCACCGGCCGCGTACCGTTGCGTTTGGTCTGAATGGATGGATGAACATTCTCGACCTCACCTGCCTGCTCAATATCGATCGCTACCGAAATATCAATATTGAGGCGCAGACGCCGGCAGCCATCTACGCAGGTCCATCGAGCAGATATGTAACGAAAAATCCCGAGTTTCTGAAGCAATGCCTACGGCGGATTCCCACCCTCATTTTTGCCGAACAGCAGACGGGACAAATCTACGCGCGGATCGTCAACGGCAAGCTGATCCACTGGAACTGGCGCGTCTATCAGCTGGCGGTCCGCGACGATGACACGCGGGCTGCATTCGAAAGCGTTGCACGGCCGGCGCAAGGGGACACCTCGATATCTCTTGCCGAGGATGATCGGCTCGACCCGCATCAAAGTTTAACTCTCGGCCAGTGGGGCGGTACTTTGTGATAGCGCAGCCTGAGTTGAGCGCGTGATCTCGCTAAGGGCTGACCTATCCAGTAGCGAAAATCGGATCTGTGCACGGTCGCAGCGATAGCAGACAGCGCCACCCCGGCTGCCCGAGTTTGGCGCTGCGGCAAGTGGTCCGGCTCGCCAGTCCGAGCTTGCCCAGTTCATTGAGCGCGCAGTCGCCGCGCGACTTCAAGCTACGTAGCGCCGCTTGGCACCAAATTGGCGCAGCACCCGCGCCCGGAGAACGTCCGGGGGCGGCTGAATATTCGTTCGCGAGATACGAGCTGGCGTCCGCGTTGCTCGCGGGCGCCGGCCAGCGCCGCTCCCTCAGTAGCAGGGGTAAGGGCTGCAACATCGGTCGGAATTGCTGCGGCCCCGAGAAGGCTGGCTGCGGCGAGCGCGATAGCAGTCTTGCGTAACATGGCGCTCTCCTAATCGCCCCACTTGTGGTCCAACGGATATGGACCTGGTCCAGTCATCGACGTGTGATGGCCTAAGGATCCGCAATACTTTGAGCGATCCAACATCGGCTTTCAGTCTATTAAATTTGTGCATGCGGGTGGTGATCGCGCTGCTGTAACACTGGAAAGATTACCCCCTACCCATGAGGTGCTCCCAGGCAACGCCTCGGACAAGACTTGCGCGGCTTTCTCGATCGCATCGAAAAGCCAGTACAGCAAAGGCATAACGGGTCTGAGTGACGAATCAGGTATTCCGATCGGAGTAGTGCTGGGTATCTCGATGAACGGATCGGCGCCGGCGCGCCGCCAGATGATCGGAAGAGATAGGTGTCGCGGATCTGCTATCTGCTCGAGGGCGCAGACCCTCGCCATAGTGAATGTCAATCGTTTGCTCAAGTCAGAATAAATGTAATGATGCGAAGGTGAACAACGAGGAGAGGCGCATGCATCGGATTCGCGTAGGATTTGTCATCGCGGTCTGTTGCGTGTCCTCCGCGGTCGTGGGGTTTTCGCAACAGGCTCGTGACCTGAGCAAGCCCGCAGGCAACGATTGGCCTGCTGTCGGCGGCGATTGGCACAACACGCGCTATTCCACGCTGGCCCAGATCGACCGCAACAACGTCAAGAAACTCAAGGGCGCGTGGGTCACACACCTGGGCTCGGGCCTCGGCCAAAAGTATTCGTTTGAAGGCACTCCGATCGTCAAAGACGGCATCCTTTACATCTCAACCGGCAATGATGACGTGTTTGCGCTCGACGGCAAGACAGGTGCGCTCATATGGGAGCACCGCTCCGCCATCGAGCAAAACATCTCTACGGTCTGCTGTGGCTGGGACAATCGCGGCGTTGCGGTCGGTGACGGCAAGGTTTTTCTTGGCCAGCTCGATGGCTATTTCGTCGCGCTCGACATCAAGACCGGCAAGGAGGTATGGCGAACCCAGCTTGCCCGCTGGCAGGACGGTTACACCATCACCGCGGCGCCGCTGTTCCACAACGGCGTGGTCTATTCCGGCATTTCCGGCGGCGATCGTCAGGCCCGCGGGTTTCTGGCGGCGCTCGACGCAACCACCGGCAGGGAGAAATGGCGCTTCTGGACCGTCCCGGCGCCCGGCGAGTTCGGCTCCGACACCTGGCCGAAGCCTGACGATCCCGACCCCGTCAAAGCCAATGCCTGGAAGCAAGGTGGGGCGAATATTTGGCAGGCGCCCGCAATCGATCCGCAGCTTGGCCTTATCTACTTCTCGACCGGCCAGCCAGGTCCGCAGGCTATTGGGGTCGGCGCCAATCGTCGCGGCGATAATCTGTTCAGTTCCTCGATCGTGGCGGTGACGTTGGAGGGCAAATATGCTTGGCACTTCCAACAGGTGCATCACGACCTGTGGGATTTCGACTGCCCGAGCCCAGTGGTCCTGTTCGAGCAGATGTACGACGGCAAGATGCGCAAGGGCATCGCAGAGGCGTGCAAGACCGGCTGGATTTACATCCTCGATCGCACCAACGGAAAGCCGCTGATCGGCATCGATGAGAGGCCGGTCGAGCAGGAGCCGCGCAATGCGACCGCCGCAACCCAGCCGTTTCCCAGGGGTGATGCGGTTATACCGCAATGTCCGCAGCCGCTTGAAGGCTGGGTGCTCAAATGTATCTTCGGCGCGCCCTGGGACACCCCGACCCTGATGTCCCCAGGCGGCAACGGCGACACCAACTGGGCGCCGATGGCCTATAGTCCACGCACGAATTACTTCTACGTCACTGCGGCTGACCGGCCAGCGTCTCGCATCGCGGCTGGCAGCGGCCGAGTGGCGCCGCCCGCTTTCGGCGCGAAATACGGCGGTACGCTCACGGCCGTCGACTCGCGCACCAACAAGATCGCGTGGCAGAAACGCATGCCGTATTCGATCGGCCAGGGTAGCGGCGTGCTGGTCTTAGCTACGGACGTGCTATTCCACGGCGAACCCGACGGCCAGTTCCAGGCCTACGACGCGCGTGACGGCGAACTCTTGTGGCACTGGCAGACGGGCGCTGGTGCCGATGCCCCCGCGATCACGTATGAGATCGACGGCGTTCAGTACCTCGCCATCGCGGTCGGTGGCCTTGCCACTCAAACCGCTTCCGCGAATGGCGACATGGTCTGGGCATTCTCGCTGCGGGGCAGCCCCAATAACCGGATCGCGCAGTTCGAGGCTCCTCCGCCGCCGCCGACCGAAGTAACGTTCGGCTTCACCGGCCTGCTCAAGGGCGGCGTTCCAATCGAGAAGACGAATGCTGTGCGGATGATCGACTACAACTTCACCCCGCCACGTATCACGATCGAAGCCGGAAGCAACGTCACCTTCACCAACGGCGGCATCCAACCTCACAATGCCGCCGGCGCCGACGCCGGCGGCTGGGACACCGGGTTGCTCAAGGGCGGTGAGACCGCCGCCGTCACCTTCAACCAGCCCGGGACGTATAATTACACTTGCACACCACATCCCTTCATGATCGGGCAGATCATCGTGACCGGCAAGGCGATTACATCGGCCCCCGCGACGGTGGTGGATTCGCCTGCGCGAACGATGGCCGGTGCTCCGGCAGCCGGCCACGACGCACATTTACCCGCGGGTCTCCAGCAGGAAGATCGCACCCGGTGAGCCGCGAACGGCTCGAAGTCATTTATCCTGAATATCGGCACCAAGGCGCCCTCCGCCGTATCACCATCGGTAAGTGGATGCGGAACGCAGGTCAGCGTTGCCTCGTCTACCTTGGGACCTATCTGTGCCTTAAACGCTTCATTAAGCTTGGATTGAAATATTCTTGTGCCGCTGGCAAAGAAATTCTGAAATCTTCGCACAATCATCAAGCCCTCTTTTAAGTTGAGCAGTCTCTGGAGCCTCTGTGATCAGAAATGCCTCAACAAATTCCTTTTTGGTCTCGGTTTGGTGACCATAATTATTCACCCGCGTTTTTGAGCAGTTGGTTTCTGGTTGACGCAAACTTGGTTCGATTTAGTCGGCCACGCCTCCTTGGTGTGCGCTCGCAACATGCTGGCTCAAGAGGGGTCGGGTAAATCAACCCGACGTGTTGCCGCATAGAGCAACGCAGAATTCCAGCACGCCACGAGCGTTGGTCGCGATTGCAGGGGTAGTAAATGCGCGAATCTCACATCGCGGAAGGTCTGCGCTGGCCCTGCCGTCTTGCCAGCCTTCACCCCTGCCCAGCCGGAACGCCGCCGCTGCGGCCGGCGTTGGCGGTGAGGGGAAGGGACCCGTTGTGTGGCCCCGGCCGGAACGCCGCCGCTGCGGCCGGCGTTGGCTTGATGGGTGAGGGGAAGGGACCCGTTGTGTGGCCTCGGCCACCTGCCTCACCTCATAAAAAGGACCGGGGCTCCGCATGTTTGGTTATCCCGACTCGGAACGCCGCTGCCGCGGTCGGCGTTGGTTTAACGCGTGAGACTTGTGGGCATGCCTGACTTTTATCCCGTCACCACGACAGCAGGCCGGGCGTGGATTTAGTCCTGGCCTCAAGATGGCCACGCCGCTGCGAAAACGTCGTCTCAGCCCGAAAGCAAGCCGCGCGCTAGCGTTCCTTGCGAATAGGCCGTCCGGCGTCACCGAAGCGCTGCTGCTCGCCCGTGGCTTCTCCCGCCGGATGCTGCTGGGCTTGGTCAGGCAGGGGCTCGCGACCCTCACGTATGAGAGTGGTCGGGTCGGGGGGAAGGTGCAGATCACGGCGGCGGGGCGGGTCGCGCTGGTGGCCGAAGAATGAGGATTGGCGCGCTGCACTGCGCCGCCGGTGCGGCAAACGTTGGCTCGAAGCGGTGTTCAACCTTCAGACCGAGCAGCGTGGCGCGCGCGTCGTCGGCAAGACCGTGAGCAATAGAGCGTGTTGCTTCGTGGCGATTGAAACCAGGCGCCACAAATTGCACGGATACACAGCAACCGATGACGGCGCCGATAGTCGCGCATATAGCATTTTGCGCAAAGACCATGCGCGTACGTGCCTGGCTCGCGGCATTGTATGCAAAAGGCGCCGGCCGTAGCTGTCATGAATAACTGTGACAGGCGAAGCGAAACGTCCTTGATTTTAGCCGCGCATCGAGCAAGTGCGGCAAACTCCGCGGACGAAATCGCTACTCACTATGCCACACCTTGGACATTCTATATTGGAAGGCACGCTGCCGGCCTTGCGCCCAGGCTAAGGCGGGGCCAACGCGCAGCGCGCCTCCCATCCGCCGCACGCGCGGCTCAATGCTTACACTCCGATCCTGTCAGGTCGCATGAAGGTTTGTTCATGTCTGCGACGGCGCGCCCACGCAGCTCCAGCCCTAGCTCCGCTATTCTCCCTGAAGGGCCGGGGCTTTTCAGCCGGGATTGAACCTGCATTGCTCCCGGCCGACTGGCCGCTATGAGGAGGATTAAGCGTATTCCGACCGGGTTCGTCGTCCCCGCTCAACCGGTTAAAGGCTCCAAAGCCGCCGCTCGGCGCCGACTGGGTTCAACGAAATCAAACGTGAACGGCTCCGAATTATTGTTCATCGGACTCCGGTGCGTTCGCCGCCGGGCAGCTCAACTGCCACATAGACCCGAGCGAGCATAATAAATCACAACCTCGCCGCCCGGGCTATG
Organism: Xanthobacteraceae bacterium; assembly: GCA_030043175.1. Next base: position 18,274 of record JASHYD010000112.1, read on the forward strand.
TTTCGACATCGTGTGAAGCACTGTGCTGCCGAAACCGCGCCGCGTCGGCACAATCACCCGCCGGGACGGCCCCACAGTGCGGCTCTACACCGGCACTGCGTACGACTGCACCGTGCAAAGCGGATCGACAGCACCTATCGGTGCGGCCGGTGCCGCGTCTGGATCAAGGTCGCAATCCCGCCAGCATCGCTGGTGTAGCGGGAACGCAGCGAGAGTTGGAATAGGTGATTTCGTGATCCGGCCCGAGTGGTCCTTTCTCGCAGGAACGCTCAAGGATTGCCTGCGTTGATTGATTGACCAGTCTGGGGGGTAATCATCTGCCGGAGAAATCTCATGTCGAAGAAGGCTGCGGGACATC
>JASHYD010001128.1 GCA_030043175.1 Xanthobacteraceae bacterium
CAATATGAAGACGTGGGGCCCAGCGCTCGTAGCCAAGCGGCCCGATATTACGATGCAGACGGTCGACAAGTTTCTGACCAAGATGTACCGCAACAACCCCGACTTTGTGTTCACCGTGACGCGCGATTTCGTGCGCAACTGCCAGACGCCGTACTCATCCTGCCGGATGATATCCCGGCGCATCCCTACGCGGTCGCCATGGAGGCAGCGATGCTCGCGCCGAACGCGGAAGTGAGTATGTTCCCGTGGAAAGAGCCCAAGGAACGCATTCCGCTGGCGGTGCGCCAGATACGCTCCTTCCTGCGGGCGCATCGGCCTGCTTCTGTCTAGCCGGCCCCCCTCCTTCCTGTTCCTGCCCGGCAGCGGCTAGGGCAGGTTGCGTGGTGATCGAACCCGCTCCCTCGCCGTTATGCCCGCGCAATGACACCCCGCCGCGATACGCGGCGGGGGACCCCGTTGTTGCGGGATGCTCGTCTTTCTTGCGGAAACTTGGCGAGCAAGCGCTGGATGGCCGAGCCCGGTCTTCACCCCGTTTCACTATGAACACGCTTGGGCGAACCGGCGGGCGAGGCGCCAGCCCTTCCAGGTGGTATATAATGTTGGGTGCGAGGGCTGGCGTCGCGCACCTTGCGTGTCGGTTCGCTTCGGCCCTCTTATGGCAGGGAGAAAACCGCACGCTTGTAGATCGAGACCGGTGGCGCGAGTATGCGGCTTGACTGAACTAAGAACGACTCAACACGATGTCATGAGCAACACGGAGCCGCCGCCATGCAAAAGCGCCTGACCGGCCGCATCGCACCGGAACGCATACGCCTGTGGAAGACCCCACCGCCCCCAGCCGGAGCGATAGAACGTTTCCTGGCGGTCGGCGATCCGACGGGGCTCACCTCCGATGCTATGGACGAGCTGGGCATTGCGACCGGCACGATCGGGGCGTCGGTGCTCAAGCCGACAATTCCAGGCACCACCATCGTCGGGCCGGCTCTGACAGTGCGTAATGTACCTCAGCGGATCGACCCGCTTGACGGGGCCCGCAAGCACGTCAACCGCATGGCCGAGTTCGAGGCTCATAATCTGGCGACCCCGGGTGACGTGCTGGTGATCCAGGGCGTCGCGCGCATGTCGAACATGGGCGGCATTTCGGCTCTGACCGGAAAACGTCAGGGCGAAGCCGGCGCTATCGTGATGGGAGGCATCCGCGACATCGCCCATTCGCGCGTGGTGGGCTACCCGGTGTGGTCGAGCGAAGTCACCTCGGTCACCGGCAAATGGCGGCTCGAGACCGTCGAGATCAACGGCACCGTCGAGATCGGCGGCGTGCGGGTTGAGCCCGGCGATCTCGTGATCGCCGACGACAGCGGCGTCTGTTTCGTTCCGCGCGACTATATTCTCGAAGTGCTGGAACTGGTGGAGAAGAAGGCCAAGGCCGAGGAGGTCCGCTGCAAGGCGATCGTCGGCGGCGCTGCGGTGCCCGACATCTCGCCGTCCACCTACGGCGAGGAGAAGGACACAGGATAAGCTTCACGGCGGGAGATGAGGAACGCGTCGGACGGGCAAAGCGACGCGTGCCACGGACAGCTTTTTTGGGCACGACGCACCGAGGACCGCTGGCTTCGCCGCAAAATCGCCACCGCCGATTTCGATCGCGCGCACCTTTGCCCGCCTTTCACTCAAACAGAACCAAGGGACTGAATGGCGAAATACGTGATCGCGCGGACGCGCGATATCCCGCCTGGGAGGCGCAAGCTCGTCGAGGTCAAGGGGCGCAGGCTCGTCATCTTCAATCTCGACGGCGAATTCTTTGCGGTATCGGATCGCTGCCCGCACCAGGGCGGGCCGCTGTCCAAAGGCAAGCTCACCGGCGTCGTATCCTCGCCGGAGCCTGGCCGCTATTGCTATTCGCGCAAGGGCGAGGTGATCCGCTGCCCCTGGCACGCATGGGAATACGACATCCGCACCGGCAAATCCTGGTGCGACCCGCGCCGAACCCAGGTGCGCCGCTTCGTGGTCAGCGTCGAGACCGGCGCCCAGCTGGTTGAAGGCCCCTATGTGGCGGAGACCTTTCCGGTGAGCGTTGAGGATGAGTATCTGGTGGTAGCGATCTAACGTCTTCGACGCGCGTGGCTTCTGGCCAGGCACTGGCGCCTGCAGGTAGCCTCGCGCAGTTCGCAAGTCTGCGGGAAATTCTCGCGCGGCTTGCTAGAATTCGGTTGATGATTATCGGGCTCAAATGCCACCTGGGGGTCACCTGGGGGTAGGCGTCTCCTGTTTTGGTTGAGGCTTGTTCGCAATGAATCGATCGAGGCCTACGTTTCGAACACTTGCAAAGAGATGCGGATGTTTGCATGGCTTAAGCGCCATCCGGACCCCGAATTCGAGGCGAAGGCTTCGAGGTTGCAACAAATGGCTTTCGCAGTGCCCGGCGCTCGAACCCATCCACAGCGGCCGCGATGACGGCGTCGTCCAGTGGGCTGTCGGGGGTGCCTCGTGAGTGATGTTCTGCTCGGCGGGCTGCTGCCGCGGCGATGGCATTGGGATCCGGCTAAGGTTCCGTGGATCCAGATAGTCCTGAATTGGCAGGATATCGAGCTTGATGATCGCGCTGGGGTTAGCTTGCCGGTCCTGCAGCAACTTACCGGCCATCGACGGCGCGAGGTGATGAACTATTGCGTTGAAAGCTTCAGGGATCATTGGGACGAAAAAATTGCCCGTTCCATCTATGCCGCATAAAGGCGCTGTGACCCTATTGCGACGCCGGCATCGCTGAGATCCCTCGCGACCGGGCACCTCGCGAAGGCTCCATTGGGGCTACGCGCTACAGCTTCGCCAAAATCCCTGCAAACTTCTCCCGCACCTTCGCGACCAGATCGGGGCTGGCGCGCGCTACCGGGGGAAAATCCTTGAGCCGCTCGAAGGGGCGACAGGCGTCGATCACGGCGCGAGAGTTGGTCGAGCTTGCCTTGTCAAGCAGCGGGTCGAGCGGCGTTGACCAGGCACGCCGGAAGAACTCGATGTCGGTGACGGGATCGCAACGCGTGCATACGGCCCACATCACATCGAAAATATCGGTCGGATCGATATCCTCATCGACCACCACAACGAAGCGGCCGAGGTAGGAACCCGACTGACTCGCTCCGGCGAGCATGCCGGCCTGCCGCGCGTGGCCCGGGTAGGCCTGCTCAATAGCGATGACGTTGAACATGCGGGCACCGCCGAATTCATGGCACCACACCCCGCGCACCCCGGAAAGGCCGGCGCGCTCGACCTCGTCCCAGATCATGCCAGCCTTCATGACGCATTTGCTGAACGAGAAGTCCGACGGCGGCCGCATCGGCGAGGCGACGCCGAGCACGGGCTCGTTGCGGTAATAGACGCGCCGCACCCGCACCACCGGCTGCTCGCTGGGGCTCGACGCGTAATAGCCGGTGAACTCCCCGAACGGCCCCTCCCTCGCGGTTTCATCCGCGACCATGTCGCCCTCGATGACCATTTCGGCATGGGCGGGCATCGGCAAGCCATGGACTTCGCTTTGGATCACCTCGTACGACACACCGCGGTGGCCGCCGGCGTAGTCATATTCGCAGAGGCCGAATTTCAGCTCGTTGCCGCCGGCGAGGAACAGCAGCGGATCATGGCCGCAACTGATCAACACCGGACACGGCTTGCCGGCACGGAAGTATTTCTCGCGAATCTGGCGGCCGTGCTTGCCGGGCGACATCCACAGGCTGACGCGGTCTTTGCCCAGCACCATGGCGCGGTAAGTCGCAGCATTGATCCAGTTCTCCTCCGGATCGCGCATGATGACGAGATCATCAGTTCCGATGTAACGCCCGCCGTCAAGCTCATGCAGGCGCGGCACGGGAAACTTGTAGAGATCGATCGCGAGGTCCCGCTCGATGTTCTCCAGCACCGCGCCCTTGGTCACCACGCGCGGCGCCAGGGGCCGATGGGTCTTCATGCGGTCCCGATAGGAACGCACCACGTCGAGCGGATTGTTCGGCACCGGCAGCCCGAGCGTAATGGCGAGCCGTTTCGACGAATTGGTGGCGCCGGACAGGAGTCGCATCCCGTTGGGATAGCCGGGCACCTGTTCGAACAGGATCGCAGGCGGCTCGGACTTCGCATGGCAGACGATCTCGGCGAGAGTCCCCATTTCAAGGTCCCAATGGGCGCCGGGGATCCGCAACAACTCACCAGCCGCGTCGATACGGGCAAGAAATTCGCGGAGGTCCGCATGCGGGGCGTGATAGGCGTTGTAGGTTTGGTGGTTCATTGTGTCGAGCATGGCGAGGCTCCGGGCGTCCAAGCTTTACCACATAAAGCTTGTGCTTCGAGCCTCAAAGCGCAGGATGATGCGGGTGGAGACTCTGCGGGTCAGCTCTGCAACCGGCGATGGATCGATTGGGTGTGATACTCACACCGGCCGGCACACCATCCCTCGGATTCCCAACTGAGATCGGCTTGGTTGCAGGTCCATTCCGAGGGACCGTCGTCGATCACACCTGCGAACGGCTCCAACACCGACTTGCCGAGTTCTATACGTCGTTTTCTGGTCCGTTGCGCAGCTACGATCATTCTTGGCTTGAACTGACCCCGATCATCAACAGCCTTGAGCGGCTTTTCTCACTCGGGAGAAATAGGGCATGGAACGCCACGACACTTATTCTTGAGGGTGTCCGCCGACATGTACATCTCCTACTCGCGCTGCTCGCCGCGATCGCGCTACTCGGTGCGCCTGCCGCCTCCGCGCAAAGCTGGCCGACGCACCCCATCCGCTTGGTCGTGCCGTTCGCGGCGGGCGGCGCCAATGACATCGTTGTGCGGCTCATTCAGCCGGACCTCGAGCGGGCGCTGGGGCAACCGATCATCATCGAGAACAAGCCGGCGGCAAGCGGCACCGTGGGCACCGACCAGGTGGCAAAAGCGGCCCCCGACGGCTACTCGCTGCTGATGGCGTTTACCACCCACACGGTCAATCCGGCCGTCAACGCCAAGCTGCCCTACGATACCGAGCGCGACCTCGCCCCCATCGTGCTGGTCGGCAAGAGCCCTTTGTTGTTCATCGTCAACCCGAGCGTGCCGGCCAAGACACTTTCGCAGTTCGTCGCGCTTGCGAAACACAATCCCGGCAAGTTCAACTACGGCACGCCGGGGGCGACGAGCCAGGCGCATCTCCTGATGGCGTTGTGGAGCAAGCTCGCCGGCATCGAGATGCAGCACGTTCCCTACCGCGGCGGCGCGCCGGCGGTGCTCGGCACCGTGGCGGGCGAAGTGCAGCTCACCCTGATGTCGCCCATTGCGTCACTCACCCAGATCAACGCCGGCGCCCTGCGCCCGCTCGCGACCGGCAGTGCCGAGCGCGATCCGCATTTTCCCGACCTGCCAAGCGTTGCCGAGAGCGGGTTTCCGGGCTTCGAAGCTGTGGCCTGGGCCGGCCTGTTCACCACGGCCGGAACGCCGGCAGAGATCATCGGCCGGCTTAATGCGCAGGTGAACCGGATCATCCACTTGCCGGGCATTGCCGCGAAGTTCGACGAGCAGGGCATGACACCGGCAGGCGGCAGCCCGGCTGAATTCGGCACATTCATCTCTCGTGAGCTGCGGCGATGGAAGGACGCCGCGCGGGCCGCAAACGTCAGCGCGGAGTAACGGGAGGGTGGGTTGAGTCACCGCGGCTGCGCAAACAAGTAAACGTCCTGACTCACTGAATTTTCAGCACGCGGAGAAATTGCCGGGGTAGAACGACCGCCCCCCGGGAAGCGGAAATCCCCGTCCTTCAGGGTGGGGAAAACGTTAACCCCGATTCTGCGTCGTCACGTTCAAGAGCGCTGGCGTACCGGACCGCACCGCGTCAAAGGCGCGGCGAAGCGCCGGCATCAGTTGCTCCGGGTTGGTGACCTTCTCTCCAATTGCGCCGCACGACTCGGCGACCTTCTCGAAATCCGGCGCCGGATTGAGATCAACCAGCGGCATGGTATTGGCTTTGGCGGTGTGGCCGTCCGGATAAACGTCGCGGGTGGCCTGCCGGACCGCATGCCAGGCATGATTATTGGCGATGATGGTAAGTGTCGCCAGCTTTTCGGCGCGGGCCACATAGTGAAAGGCGAGTGGATTGCCGAAGTAATACGACCCGTCGCCGACCGCCGCGATCACCTCGCGCTCGGGCGCGGCAAGCTTTGCGCCGAGCCCGCCGCCGAGCCCGAAGCCGAGGCCGCCGGCGAGGCTTGATCCCAGATAGCTGCGCGGCGTCGTCAGGTCCAACCCGCCGACCGGGAGCCCCAGTTCATTAATGATGATCGCGTCCTTCGCCTTGAGTTCATTGAGGCAGTGGGCGAGGTAGAGCGGGTGGATCGGGGTCTGGTCCTTAACCTGAGCGATCATTTTCTTGCGTCTGGCGATCATGTCCTGCCGGAGTTCGCCAAGCGCCTTGCGCCGCGCCTCGATCGCGGCGCCGCGGCCGCGCATCGTCAGCGCAAGGCTTTCACGCAGCATCGTCAAAGCCGCGCCGGACTCACCCGTTACCAGCAGGTCCGCTTCGAACTCCCGGAACGGATAGCGCGTAAACAGCGGGTCCGGCCCGAAGCAGACGACTTTGGCGCCCTCTCTGAGCGGATGGAGGCGCGGGATCCACGGTACCGCGCTATCGAACACCGCGACCGCATCGGCCTTGGCAAGCAACGCGGCCGGGTCGAAGCCGAGGCACATCGGATGGTCGGTCGGCAGACTGATGTCGCGTGCTTCCGATTGCACCACCGGGATGGCGAATTCGTCGGCCAGCGCGGCCAGCTTCGCCATGGCCGCGGGGTTGCGGCCGGCCGACGAGGTCAGGATCAGCGGAAACTCCGCCGCTGTCAGCATCGCGGCGGCACGTTCCACCGCCTCCGATGACGGCACCGCCGCACTCGCGCCGAGGGGCCGCACGGTGTCGCGCCGCGGCGCTACTGGCGGATTGGCCAAGACTTCCCGGGGCAATGTCAGATAGACCGGCCCACACGGCTCCGACATGGCGATGTCGAGAGCGCGGTCGACCACCGACTCCGCCGGCTGGCCGGCGCGCAGCTCGTAATCCCACTTCACGAATTCGCGGACGAGGCCGCCCTGGTCGAACATCTCCTGGCCCCAGTGGATCGAACGGTTTCGGGAAGCCACGTGGCCGGTTTCGGTGAGCGGGGTGCGGCCGGCGCCGAGAATGATCGGAACATTGTCGCGTGCGGCGTTCATCAGGGCGCACGCGGCGTTGGCGGTGCCCACCGTCACATGCACCATCACCATCGCCGGCTTGCCGCTGACCCGATAGTAGCCGTGCGCCATCGCGACTGCGACGTTCTCGTGCGGCACGGTGATGACGCGGGGATATTTGCGGTTGCTGCCGGGATTGCGCGACAGAGCCTCGATGATCGGGGCAAAATCCGTGCCGGCATTCGCGAGCACGTAATCGACGCCGCGGTCGGCGAGGCGGGAGAGAAAGGACTCGGCAGTCATGCGCGCGGCAGTATCGGTCACGGGATTTCCTCGTTTGGTAAGTGAAACCAACTTCCCCCAGCAGGCAGGAGTGGATTGGCCCAAGGCGTAACCCACCCTCACGGCGGATTGCGCTTCGTTTTATCGTCGGGCCGGCTAAAGGCCGGACCGCTACTTAATCCGCCCTACGAAGGGCAGGGTGAAATGGGACGCCACTCTATCATGCAGCGGCCGGGGTACGGCTAGTCAGGTCCAGCGTCGGCGCAAGTCCGATGGTCAAGAGGACGATCGTGGCCATCGGTACGAACGCCGCCGCCGGCAGGCCGGTCAAATCCCAAGCGATGCCGCTGAGGATCGGGACGACCACCGCGCAGGAATAGCTGATGGTGAACATGCCGGCCGCCATGCGCGGCACGTCTTCCTCGCAGGTGAGGATGGGCGGCAACGCAAGGACCAGGATCAGGAGCGACGCCGTGGAAAAACCGATCAGTCCGACGGATGCCAGAACGATCGGAGCATTGCCTAAGGTGACCCCAAGCGCGCCCACGAGGGTCAGCGCCCCAAAGGCGACGTAGGTTGCGGCCCGGCGTTCGAACCGGCCGGCGAGCCATAACAGCAGGAAGGATCCGGGCAATTGTGCCGTGTTAAGTACCACCAGCGCGGGGCCAACCAGATCGGGATGGCCGATTTGAGTGAGGTAGTCGGGTAGGAAATGATTGGTTGTGAAATACGATGCATTGGCACCGCCAAGCACAAGACCCAATCGCCACAGTACGCCAGAGCTCCAGTCCGGCCACCATCGATGGTGAGAGACATCTTTGAGCGCGTGGCGGCGCGGTGCGGCGGCGAGAATGACCATCGCTACGGCAGCACACGGCGCGGCCCAGAACGCAAAGCCGAGCCGCCAGCTTCCCCCGACCAGCGGCAGCACGACGGGCAACGTGAGCATCACCGGCAAGATTTCTCCGATCAGCAGCCCATTGGCATACACCGCCGTCGCAAAGCCGATACGGCGGGGCATCCAGGAGCGTGCCAACGGCGGCATCGATGGATGCATCACGGCGACGCCGAAGCCCGTCACGACGGTGGCGGCGTAGAGCGCCAGCACATTGGGCGCGGTCCCCCGCAGCGCAGAGCCCAATGCGGTAATAAGTAGCCCGGCTACCACGGTTGTAGCCGCGCCGAAGCGGACAATCAGCAGCGAGCCCGGAATGGCAGCGCAGGCGAACAGCACCACCGGCAGGCCGGCCAGGATGCCGATCTCGGTCTCGGACATCTGCAGGTCGCGATGAATGAGCGGAATCAGCGGCGGCACGGCCAGAATAGTCATCCGCATGCCGTTACCGGCGAGCCACAGCAAAATGACGCGGTTGAGCGTAGATGCGACCGAGGTGCCGCTGTCATCCACCGTCCCAAGTGATCGCATCAGGGCTTCTCCGGCCACGGTTTTTTACTCAAGCGGCCAAAGCAGTGCGCCCGCGGCTGTTGTTGAGGGAGCGGATCGGCAAGCCTCAAGACGCCGCCTCAAGACGTGTGGGCCAGGCCGGCGTGCATCTGTTGCAGGACGCCGGTAAAAAAAGCAGCTGGCCGGGACGAAGCCCGGCCATGACGATATGCATGGGTTGCACACCCGGGGCAGGCGGGTGATGACGCCGGCTTGCCGGATTTACGGCAGATAAACGGGCTTCGGCCGTTCGTTCAGCTCGATGTAGGTGCCCCAGGGATCCGTGATGAACGCCAGCGCCACGCCGGATTGTTCGTTCTTTGTGTAGGGCCGGTCAAGCTTGATGCCGTTGGCCTCGAGCTTCTTGATGAAGCCCTGCAGGTCGGTGACGTCGAAGCCGATGTGATCGAGAACCCGCCCTTTGGTCGGGGACTGCGCCATATCGGCCTTGTTGAAGCGCAGCTGCACGCCCGGGATGTCATCGAGCGGGGCGTTGTTGCGCGAGCTTGGCTTGGCGCCGAAGATCTTTGCGTACCAGGCTTGGCTCTCGGCGATCGCGGATTGAGGCAAGAAGAAGTGCACGTGCTCGTGCCGGATCGGAACGTTCTGGTTCTTGTTCTCCAGAATTTCGATTCTCAGCCCGTCAGGCGTTACGACGTAGGCTTGATCGAGTCTTCCGTTGTTCCCCGGCAGCACCGGAACGCCCGCGGCCTTCCATTTCGCGACGGATTCCTGAACGTTCTGGACGATGAACCCGACGTGGTTCACAACCGAACCGACTGTGCCGCCGGTCGCCGGCGGTGCGTCGGCGGCCCCCAGATTGAGATTTATCACGACGCCGGGGAATATTACGCGTTGCAGCCGACCGGGCCCGCCGTCGGTGCCGCCCATGGCAAGAAAGATTTTCTTATTGGCCTCCACGTCGCGCGAATTGAGGTGCCAATGTCCCATTGTGACGCCTGCTTCGTTAGGCGCATAAGGCTGGGCCCATGCCGCACCCACCGTCAGGCTCGAGATGAGCCACAGAGCCGAAATCAATCTCTTCATTGGATCCTCCCGTTGATCGCGCATCGGTGCCAGCGATCCTCCGCACATTAGCACCTGCGGAGCGTTTTTTGAAAGCACCGGAGGGGAGAGGCCAGACCCTTCATGGCCCTGTCGAAGACGGGCGTGAACGCCCTTATCGCAAGCGGGGAGAGGGACAGGAGGGGCGATTGCCCCGCCCGACGAGGAGACTAACGGCGGGAAGAGAACTCCGCGTGCACTTTTTCCGAATGCTCGCCGAGGGCCGGCACTGCGCCGTATCCTTGTGCCCTCGTACGGGGAGGCGACGGATAGGACACCGGCCCCGACGGTGTCGCGATCGCGATGCGGCGTAGATGCGGATGCTGGGTCAAAACCGCCATGTCGCTTACCCGTGCGAACGCAATCTGGGCGGCGTCGAGCTTGGTCGACAAAACAGCGACATCGGTCCCGCCAAATGCCGCCTGCACCCGCGCGTCGGTCTCGGCCCGGCGTCTCACCCGCTCGACGTTGGTGGCAAAGGCCAGATCAGCCGCGAGCGCCGCATCGCCGAGCACATCATTCGCGAGGACGCGCCATTCGCGATCGCTCTGGATCGAAATCAAGATATCGGCGCCGTCGCGGGTTTTGAAAACCCCGTACGGCGCGATGCTCGGATGGGCAAGGCCGATGCGCAGCGGAGTCCTGCCGCCTTCGTGTTGCAAGAGCGGCACCGTCATCCAATCTGCCATCGCATCGAACATCGAGATGGAAATCTCGGCGCCCTGTCCGCTGCGCGCGCGTGCAATCAGCGCCTCGAGGATCGCCTGATAGGCATTCAGGCCGGCCGCGATATCGGCCACCGATACCCCAACGCGCGCGGGAGCCTCCGGACCGCCGGTGATGTGGGCCAGGCCGGCCTCGGCCTGAATCAGGAGATCATAGGCCTTGCGCCGAGCATAGGGGCCGCTCTCGCCATA
>JASHYD010001129.1 GCA_030043175.1 Xanthobacteraceae bacterium
CGATGGGAGGAATTGACTTAAGGAACTGAAAATACGGATGAAGGTGCTCCGATCAGCGGACGGGCCGGGGCCGGCCGCGCAGCTGTCGCGCGGTCCGCGGCAACCAAAGGCAAGCCGCACAAGATTCGCGAAAACCCGTTCCTTCGTTGCCAACATGGCAGGTGCGCAGTCAGCGCATGAGCGTCCGGGCCCGCTGCAGTCAGGAAGGGGATAGGCGCTGGACCGATGAAAGGGCCGTTTGCCCCCGCCATGCCCGCACGATCGGCAGAGGTCATTTGCACGGCAGCGCCGCTCGTCGAACACGCCGGCGACGCGGCCCCGATTCCCTAGCCCCCCAGGTTATGGGAATCGGGGCCACCACCTCCCCCGCCCCAGGCCATTGCTGAATACACCCAAGCATAGTGATCGGAAAATATCCTCAATCAAATATAGCTCAAGTGTTGCATATCGGACACTATGCGGGCTGCCGCCTTGACTTGTGTTCGCGGTCTGTCCCAAATGTCTTTGGTTCCGCCTCGTAACCTCGATGACGGCTTCTCATTTGAAAATCTTTTAACCTCGGCGGCGTACAAAACTTCTGCACAACGAGCGCCGCTCCCGCATCGACATGGGGGTCGGGAAATGGCGGGCAGCGCCAAGTTTATCCGAACGATGTCATTTTTGGATATCGACTTGGGCCACACCGTTTGCTGTGCAGAGCCGGCGGAGGCAGGTCGCAAGGGCTCGCGAAAAGTTTAAGAGTCGGTCGCAATAGATTGGATACAGTCCGCAGGTTTCCGATCGAGATTCCTCAAGCCCCCGATTCGAGAGGGACGGGCCGGTCGGCAGGGAGGCTGAAGTGAGTGTAGAACAGTTTCGGCGGCGTGCCGATGAATGCCGCCGCCTTGCTGCCGCTGCGCGCAATGCCAGCGACAGAGCATTTTGGCTGGGACTCCTCGAGCGTTGGCAGACACTTGAGAGTCAAAAGGCCCAGCAAGCCGTGCGAGACAAGTCTCGATCGCCGCTCAGACGGCAGTCCGAACTGCCGGCTGACGGCTGAGTTGTGGCGATCGTGCGAGAAAGCTTAAGCCCCGACTGCGCGAAGCGGGAAGGCAGCGGGGCCTAAGTCCTCGAGGGCGGTGCCGGGTCTGGTTGGATTGCTCTCCGCGGCGTCATCGCCGCGATCGCGGCGAGGGGTCCCGTCTTTCGTGGGTGCCGATGAGCAATCAGGGCGTTGATGGCCGGGAAAGCCCGGCCATTGATCCCTGCCGCAAGGCTCAACCCGATCGTAAAGCGCTCTGATCGCGCCCGCCCTGGTCCGCCGCCGCGGGCAAGGGGAGCGGGTCACGCGCGCGACCGCGCCCGTAAGGGGTGAGAAACGGGCGCACCCGCAACGAATTGACCCGGCTGCCGACAATTCGTTCCGGGCTTGCTTTTTTCGCTACCGACGCCAGGCCATAAATCGCTTTGGCTCCTGCCTCGAGCTGCGCGGATCAGCTTGTGCCAAGGCGAAGCTCGTTGCACCGCCTTCACAGCAGTGTGCCGCGCAGAATGAGAGCCGCGACGCCGAAGTAGATTGCAAGTCCGGTGACATCGACCAGCGTGGCGACGAAGGGCGCCGACGCAGCGGCCGGATCGAAGCCGCTGGCGCGCAGCACGAACGGCAGCATTGATCCCACCATCGAGCCGAAGGTGACGATGCCCACAAGCGCGGCGGCGACCGTGGCTGCGAGCAGCAGCCAGTGTGGGCCGTAATCGAACAGGCCAAATATCTGCCACAGGGTGATGCGGGCGATGCCAATGATGCCGAGTATGCTGCCCAGCATGATCCCGGTGGGGAACTCGCGCAATGCCACGCGCCACCAATCGATAAGCCGCAGCTCGTGAAGCGCAAGGGCGCGGATGAGAAGCGAGGTCGCCTGGGATCCGGAATTGCCCCCCGAACTCATGATCAGGGGAATAAACAAGGTGAGCACGATCGCCTTCTCGAGTTCGCCCTGAAAACCCTGCATGGCAGACGTGGTCAGCATTTCCGAGATAAACAGCGCGCAAAGCCAGCCCGCACGCTTGCGGATCATCTGCGCAAATCCGATATCCATGTACCGCTCATCGATCGCCTCCATGCCACCGAACCGTTGCACCTCTTCGGTCTGTCGCTCCACGATCGCGTCGATGACGTCATCGACAGTGACGATGCCGACGAGCTGGCCCGTGCCGTCCACCACCGGGACGGCCAAGAGATCGTATTTCGAGATCAGACGCGTCGCCTCATCACGGCTTGCATGGGGCGAGATAGTGACGGGACGTCGCGTCGGCGCGGCCGCCAGAACCGAGGCGTTCGCGTCGGCGGTAATCAGCCGGCGCAGCGGCAGCGCCCGCAACAGCACCTTGGAGCGCGGATCCAGGACATAGATGGCATAGACCGTTTCGCGGCTCCGCTCGACCATGCGCACGTGCTGCAAGGTCTGGGCGACCGTCCAGGTCGCGGGCACGCTGACAAATTCGGTGGTCATCAACGAGCCGACGCTTTCCTCCGGATATGTCAGAAGCTGACGGACCGATGCCTTGGTTTCGGCGTCGAGGCGCGCCATGAGGTCGGAGCGGACCGGCTCGTCGAGTTCCAGGAACACGTCGGCCGCGCGGTCGGCCGACATGCCGGACAACATGGGCACCACGCGATCGCGCGGGATTGCCTCGACGATCTCGCCCGCCTCGTGCAAACCCGGCGTGTCGAGCACCGCGACCGCCGTGTCCAGCGGCAAGTTCTGTAGAATTGCGGCAGCAACCTGCGGGATCTCCTCATTGAGCGCTTCGGCGATATCGGCCGGCATCTCCCCGACAAGCC
>JASHYD010001130.1 GCA_030043175.1 Xanthobacteraceae bacterium
TCGACGTCGATCCTGACTATCGCGGCAGCGGCCTGCAGCTCGAATTTACAGTCGAAGACGGAGGCGTCTTTACGATGCCTTGGTCGGCGGTGATGACGTACCGGCGGGCGCGCGGCGGCTGGCCCGAATTTGTCTGTGTCGAAAACACGCATGAGTATTATTACAACAAGGATTCTCAGGTGCCGACGGCTCAGAAGCTGGATTTCTGAGTGGCGAGCGGTCGCTCGCCTCAGCGAATCTGAAACGTGATGACCCTCCAAGCCGTCAAGCGGCTCCGGAGGGCGTTTCTGTCCTTGCGCCGGTCGCCGTCCTCGAACGCTTGAGCGCCGGTGGACAGGCCTCGGGGTCGTCAACCGCTTTCCATTGTCGCCTTCCCCCGGCGGGTTAGGCCCGGTGGAAAACTTAAATGAAAGTGGCATTATTTCGCGTTTTGCCGAGCAGCGCGCGCACGCCCACCTCACTCATCGAGCGGTTCGCCTTCGACCGTGCAGCGGCGCAGAAGCCGGCGTTCGTTCTTGGGAAAGTCGGTCCTCGCATGGGTGGTGCAGCGGTTGTCCCACATCACGAAATCGCCGAGCCGCCAGACATGCTGATAAACGAATTCCCGGCGCTCACCGATCTCGTAGAGCTGATCGAGTATGGCAGAACTCTCCTCTGCGCTCAGGCCCTCGACACGCGTGGTCATCAGGCGGTCGACGAAGAGCGTTTTGCGCCGTGTCTCCGGATGAGTGATGAACACCGGATGAAAATGGTGTGGAATCCCGCTGATGTCGCGGCAGCTATTCGCCTGCTTTGCGCGGTTATATTCGTGGATGTGCAGCGCCTTGCAGCCCTTAAGCTTCTCTTTGAGTACAGCGGGAACCGCCTCGTAGGCCTTGTACATGTTCGAGAACATGGTGTGGCCGCCGGTGGAAGGAAGCTCGATCGCGTAAAGAAAAGTGTATCTGTAGGGCCGCGGCGTGTAACCGCCATCGATGTGGAACCAGAACTCGCCTTCGCCGAAAGCACCGATCGCCTTGCCGTCCACTTTGATGTTGGAGACGAGGAGAATCTTCTGATTGTCCTGCTGGCTCCCCTCGGCGCGGTTGCGCAACGGCTCCGGCGCCTTCTTGCGGTCGCCAAGTTCGCCGAAATAGGACGCGAAACGAAGCTGATCATCTTGTGAAAGACTCTGGTCGCGGAATACCAGCACAAGATGCCTGTGCCAGGCCTGCCTGATCGCCTCAACTGCCGCGGTCGGCAGCGGGCTCGTCAGGTCAACCCCTTTGATCTCGGCGCCGCAGGCGGCGGATAGGGGCGTCACCTCGATGCCGACGACATCCCGCATGACGAAATCCTCCGTTAAGACATGGATTGGGGTTATAGCCGGATTGGCAGGCCACAACACCCCGCCGATATCCGCCCGCCGACAGATCGTGACCGCGGCCATCAACCCGCAAGGTGACCGTTTCGCTCGCAAACACGCCCTTCCCTCGCACGAAATTATGCGATAAGGCTCCGCCCGGCGCGACGGAACGCGTCCGGAGGCCTGGGGGAGATTTTGCGGGCGGCGCTGACGACGCCGCCTTTTTTACGCCTGATCAATGTCTTGCTGGTAACGCATGCCAAAACGAACTGATCTTTCCACAATCATGATTATCGGCGCGGGACCGATCGTCATCGGGCAGGCTTGCGAATTCGATTATTCAGGGACGCAAGCTTGCAAGGCTCTCAAAGCCGAGGGCTACCGCGTCGTCCTCGTTAACTCCAATCCGGCCACCATCATGACGGATCCGGACATTGCCGACGCCACCTATATCGAGCCGATCACCCCGGAGATCGTTGCCCGCATCATCGAGAAGGAGCGCCCCGACGCGTTGCTGCCGACCATGGGGGGCCAAACGGCGCTCAACTGCGCATTGTCGCTGCGCCGTATGGGCGTGCTCGAGGCGTTCGGCGTTACCGTGATCGGCGCGACCGCCGAGGCGATCGACAAGGCCGAGGATCGCGAGCTGTTCCGGGAGGCCATGAAGCGGATCGGCCTCGAAACGCCGAAGTCCACGCTTGCTAACGCTTCCGATCTTAAGCGGGCCGACCGCGACCGCCATTACGCCGAGATCGACCGCCTCAAGATGCGTGGCCTTGCGGCCGACGAGGAGCGGCGCGCCGTCGCGCTGTTCGAGGGGGCCTGGGCGGCCGGCGAACCGGAGCGCAAACGCCGGTATATCGCCAAGGGGCTCGCCGAAGCGCTGGATGCGCTCACACACATCGGTCTTCCTGCCATCATTCGACCCTCGTTCACCCTGGGCGGGACCGGCGGCGGCATCGCTTTCAACAAGGAGGAATTTCTCGATATCGTCGAGCGTGGCCTCGACGCATCGCCCACCACCGAGGTGCTGATCGAGGAAAGCGTGCTCGGCTGGAAAGAATTTGAGATGGAGGTGGTCCGCGACAAGCGCGACAACTGCATTATCGTCTGCTCGATCGAGAACCTCGATCCGATGGGCGTTCACACAGGTGATTCGATCACTGTGGCGCCGGCGCTGACTCTGACCGATAAGGAATATCAGATGATGCGCGATGCATCGATTGCGGTGCTGCGCGAGATCGGCGTCGAGACTGGCGGCTCCAATGTGCAGTTTGCGGTCAATCCCGCAGATGGTCGTCTCGTGGTCATCGAGATGAACCCGCGCGTGTCCCGCTCCTCCGCACTCGCCTCAAAGGCAACGGGATTCCCCATCGCCAAGGTGGCCGCCAAGCTTGCGGTCGGTTACACCCTCGACGAGATCGAGAACGACATCACCGGCGGTGCAACGCCGGCCTCGTTCGAGCCGACCATCGACTACGTCGTCACCAAAGTGCCGCGCTTCGCATTTGAGAAGTTCCCAGGCGCTGAACCCCTGCTCACCACCTCGATGAAATCGGTCGGCGAAGCGATGGCGATCGGTCGGACGTTCCAAGAATCGCTGCAGAAGGCGCTGCGATCGCTGGAGACGGGTCTCACCGGGCTTGACGAGATCACTATCAAAGGGCTCGGCGAAGGCGATGACAAGAACGCCATTCGGGCGGCGCTCGGCGTTCCGACGCCGGACCGGCTTCTCGTCGCCGCGCAGGCCATGCGTCTAGGCATCTCGAACGAGACGATCCACGACGCGTGCAAGATAGATCCGTGGTTCCTCGCCGAAATTCGCGGCATCATCGAGACCGAAGCTGAGATCAAAGCAAAGGGCCTGCCGACGACTGCCGGCGCGTTGCGCCGCCTCAAGTCGATGGGCTTCTCGGATGCACGGCTTGCCCGATTAGCGGGTATCTCCCAGGAGGAGGTGGCCCGCCGAAGGCACGCCCTTGATGTCCGTCCGGTCTTCAAGCGCATCGACACCTGCGCGGCGGAGTTCGCTTCCCCCACCGCCTATATGTACTCGACCTATCAGCAGCCGTTCGCAGGCTCGTGGGCCGACGAGGCGGCACCGTCCGACCGCAACAAGATCATCATTCTGGGAGGCGGGCCAAACCGCATCGGCCAAGGAATCGAATTCGATTACTGCTGTTGCCATGCCTGCTTCGCACTGCGCGAAGTCGGCTTCGAATCGATCATGGTCAACTGCAATCCCGAGACGGTGTCGACTGACTACGATACATCTGACCGGCTCTATTTCGAGCCCCTGACTGAGGAGGACGTGCTCGAAATCGTCGCCACCGAACGTCGCAACGGCACGTTGCTTGGCGTCATCGTGCAGTTCGGCGGCCAGACGCCGCTCAAGCTCGCCGCCGCACTGGAGCGCGCCAAGGTGCCGATCCTAGGCACTTCGCCGGACGCGATTGACCTTGCCGAGGATCGTGATCGCTTCAAGAAGCTGCTCGAAAAGCTCGATATCCGGCAGCCCAGGAGCGGTATTGCCAAGAGCCCCGCAGCCGCGCGCGCGATCGCCGAGGAGATCGGCTATCCGATCATGATCCGGCCGTCCTATGTGTTGGGCGGGCGCGCCATGGAAATCATCCGCGACTCTGTGC
>JASHYD010001131.1 GCA_030043175.1 Xanthobacteraceae bacterium
CCAAGTTATTTTCGCCAACCGTGGGATTCTGCGCTGCGGCGCCCTCAGAGATACGCACAATTCTAGCTTGGACTCGCGTTCGCAGCGGTGTTTGCTAACCCAGCGACCGCGCCCCTCGGCGAAGTTCTTGTGCTCGCCCTGAGCAAAAGAGGTCGGATTACTTTTCGATCCAAGTTGAAGGCGCCGTTGCAACGGGCGATCTCGCCAAACCCAACGTGCATGTTTGCGCGATGATATGTGCCTACCAGGCTTCCATGCCGATCAGGCCCGGCGGCTGGGCGGTGAACTGTGCTTCGATCGAGCCGTGCGACCCGTTCTGCCGCAGCACGATCGCGCCGCATGACGGAGGAACAAAACCAAAGAGAACGGTTGATTGCGGATCCAACGGTCGAACATTGAGCGCGTCGTATCAAGCAGGGTTCTCCAGGCTTAAGGCGTCGCTGCTTTCGTCGTAGGCAAAAGCCTCGCCGTAACGGGCGAACGAGATGACCGCGCGCAGCGTCTGTTCAGCATCCTCCTCCGACATGTGGTCCTCGAGCTCATCACGAAAGCGGCTGGCATGCGCTCGGTGGGACGGTCGCTCATCAAGCACGTGCTTGATGCGAGCGGCGAGCGGGATGTAGGTGAGGACGTGCTTCGCGAACAGTCCCTTTCGTTCGTCGAAGCCGGCCAGCACAAACCGCTTGCCCTCATCTGCCAGGCTAATGTCGCCGTCGGCGACCTCGGCGAAGCGCAACAGATAGAGAAGGTCCGCCGCCGGGAACAGATCGTCGATCTCCATCTGCAGGCTCGCCGCAAGGGCCGGCAGGTCGGCACGTCCGCGGTAAGGATCGGCCGCGATCGCCTCCATAAGTCCGGCCAAAACATTGGGCGACACTCGTGGCAGCATCAATGCGATGCCGGTACCAGGGAAAATGCCTTCCCGCCCCGGTTTTCCAGTCGGCCTTTCGGTCATGCGAGCGTAAATCGCATCGACCAACTGGCGGAATTTGGGGTCGACGCGGTTGCGGGGCTGTGGGAGGTCGACCGCGATGTCGGCCACCACACGTCCCGGATTTGATGAGAATACCAAGATGCGGTCACACATGAGGACCGCCTCCTCGATATTGTGGGTGACCATCAGGATTGAGGAGATCGGCATGCGCCCTTCGCACCACAGGTCGAGAAGGTCGGTGCGCAGGGTTTCGGCGGTCAACACGTCCAGTGCCGAGAACGGCTCGTCCATCAGCAGCACCTTGGGGTGAACCACCAGCGCGCGGGCGAGCCCGACGCGCTGGCGCATGCCACCGGAAAGCTCCTTGGGATACGCGCTTTCGTATCCATCAAGACCGATAAGGTCGATGGCAGCGAGGGCGCGCTTGTGGCGAAGCTCAGGCGCAATTCCCTGCGCCTCAAGCCCGATCTCGACATTCTCAAGCACAGTGAGCCAAGGAAATAATGCAAAGGTTTGGAAGATCAACGCGACCTGCCTGGCCGGGCCCTCGACCCGCGCGCCCTCGATGGTCACGGTCCCGGCCGTCGGGCGCATCAGTCCGGCAATAAGTCGCAGCAGGGTCGATTTTCCGCAGCCCGAGCGACCCAGCAACGCCACGATCTCATTCTCATTCAGCCTCAGGTTGACATCTTGGAGAACCTGGAGATCTCCGCCGGAGCCCTTGCGATACATTTGGGCAATGCCCTGTACCGTCACGAGAGGAGACTTGATCGCGGTCGCGTGCCTGTCCATGACGCGTCTCCTGCTCAAGCGAGACGGAAGCGGCGTTCGGCCAGCCGATAGAGCGGGCGCCACACGAGGCGATTGATCGCGACTACGAAGATCGACATTACGGTGATCCCAAGCGCAACGCGGGGATAGTCGCCCGCATCGGTCGCCTTGGCGATGTAGGCACCGAGCCCGGCCGCCTCAAGTTTGGTATCGCCCCAACTCGCAACTTCAGCGACAATGCTGGCATTCCATGAACCGCCTGAAGCCGTCAACGCCCCCGTAAGGTAGTACGGGAATATTCCGGGCAAAATCGCCTTGCGCCACCATTCCCAGGTGCGCAGCCGAAAGAGGCTCGAAACTTCCCGCAGGTCCGTTGGGAAGGCACTGGCGCCGGCGACGACGTTGAACAGAATGTACCATTGTGTGCCCAGTATCATGAGCGGGCTCAGCCAGATGCTCGGATTAAGATGCAATGAGACAATAATCACGACGAAGATGGGAAAGAGTACATTAGCTGGAAAGGCCGCGAGGAACTGCGCGATCAGTTGCGCATGCTCGGCAACTGATGGGCGTAGTCCAATCCACACCCCGATCGGCACCCAGATCAGGCTCGCAAGGGCAACGAGGACCACCACCCTGGCAAGCGTCATGAATCCCAGCTCGAATGCCTCGCCGACATCGCTCATGCTGAGATTTGCGTGCACATAGTCCACCACCAGCCAAACCGCGAATCCTGTCAGCGCCAAGACGATGCAGAGCCAAAGGATGTTGCCAGTCCGCCCACGCCAGAGCGCGGCCCATTTTGTCATCAAAGAGGGAAGTGCAACGACCGGCAGTCGCATCGTCGGCATTGCGATGAACCCAGCCAAGTGTTTGACGACCCGACCGCGGCGGACCAGGTCGAAGACCCAAGATCTCGGGCGCTCCTGAGCGGCAGTCTGCTCTGACCTGAACTTATCAGCCCAGGCCACGATCGGCCGGAATAACAGCTGATCGTATGCTAGTATCACCACTGCCATGGCACCGACAGCTAACGCCACAGAAGCGATGTTCCTTTCCTCGATCGCGGTTGCCAGCCACGATCCGATGCCCGGCAATCGGAAAGATGTATCGCCGACGGTAACTGCTTCTGACGCCACCACGAAGAACCAGCCGCCCGACATCGACATCATGGTATTCCAGATGAGTCCCGGCGCCGCAAACGGAACCTCCAAACGCCAAAAACGCAACCAGGCAGACAGGCCAAAGTGCCGACTGACTTCGTCGAGGTCGCTCGGCACTGTGCGCAGCGATTGGTAGAAGCTGAACGCCATGTTCCAGGCCTGCGCGGTGAAGATCGC
>JASHYD010001132.1 GCA_030043175.1 Xanthobacteraceae bacterium
CCGGGCTAGGGACTCCGGCGACCCCGGGCAACCTCGCATTATCGGTTTTCCGGATGCTGCCTTCCGCCAGGCTAACGGCGTCGGCGTCGCGATGATGAAACGATTTCGGAGCTGAATCCTCACGGCCTGCTTCCTCGCTGTGTACGCTTCCACCCGTCGGTCGCCCGACGAGAGGCAACACTCGCTACCGGTCCGCCGCTACGGCTTTGACCGGGCCGGACTTGCACCGGCGGGACTTCTTTGAGAGGTTTCACTTTCTCATTTCAGATCCCCCTCTCCCGCGCTTTTCCCAGCGCGATAGCCTCGATAATTCATGACTCGACGCCCTTTTTCATCTGTGCGCAACGCACGCGCGCCGTCTGCCTCTCCTAATTGATTAGGATCGGTGTGCGACAACTCAGAGCGCAACGCGTTGGGGTTGATCTGCCTTGCTCGTCGGGGCGCGATGCCCCCGCCGCTACCCGGATGGCGCGAGGCCAAGCGCGATGGTGCGGAACAGTTCGCCATCCGGGCAGCTTGTAGGCAGTTGGATGCGGATGCGCGCGAGGTGCTCAATCACGCGCGCACCGATCTTGATCGGATGCTCGCGGAGGGTATTGAACTCAGCCTTTGCGAGTGGGTGCGTCTGCGGAATGGCGTCGCGCGCGACGAAAATGCGCCTTAAGCCCTATACTCTTGTGTTGAGAGTGGGTTACCGAAACATCACCGTGGCAGAGAACAATCGTTACACGGTGTGGCTGCCCCCTCAACGTCTGACCGCCATCAACCGCGCCTTCGGCCGCTCCGCGCGATCCTAAAAAAGGCCCCCAACCGTCGAGTGGGGGGCGAGGGTCGGGGGGCCACTCTCGCTGAGTGTGGGTCACCGGTCGAGAGCAGCTGTAATTAGACTGTCACTATCATCAAGCAGCAACGAAAATTGTCGTAGCTTTTTTATACATATATCCTTTTGACGGTTAGTTGAACCGCCAGAGGTTAATCGCCTTGCGTGTCAACTAATATTAGACAAATCTTGAGTTTCCGATCGGAGACAAAGAAGGGAGATGGGACGATCGGCAGGGAGGAAACAAGTGAGTGCAGAACATTTCCGGCAGCGTGCCGATGAATGCCGTCGCCTTGCCATTGACGCTCACAGTGCAGGCGACAAGGCATTTTGGTTAGGGCTGGTAGCGCGTTGGGAGGCGCTAGAGATTCAAAAAGCCCAGCAAGCCGCGCAGGTTAAACCCCGGCCACCGCTTAGGCGACAATCTGAATTGCTAGCCGATGGCTGGAGGTAGAAGGGATCGGCGCTAGCAAAGAAACGCCCGCCACAGCTGCGACCGTGGTGGGCGAAGATTGAGCTTTCGGACGCGCAAGGGGATGGGTCGGTATCGACATAGCCCAAGCCCTGTGGTGGCCAAAATCAAATCGGCATCAAGAAAGGCACGTCCCTTCGAGGTCGCCGCGAACATTTGCGCCTGTGCGAGGCCAACCTCATGGGGTGTCCCCCGGCACTGCACGATGCTGACTCGAAAGGGCTTGATCGCCGGCACGGTCATCAGCGAACCCGATATCAAGAATCATTTCGCAGTGTGCCCCGAAACCGATTATTGCGAAACGCCCAGCTAACACCTGTAATATGAGTCCGGTTCTGGCCCACCGAACGGAAGGACCGGCAACGGCCATCGGGCTCATTGGGTCCAGCGGGACCTGCTGACGGAACAACACACCGGCGCAGTCGGGGGAGGGGCGAGTGGATATCTCTGTAACGACAGCCCGGCAATTGTATGCGGAAGAATTGCGTTCTAGCGCCCGAATCAGATCCGGGGCTGTTCTCGATGCTTTTGCGACAGTACCGCGGGAAGCCTTTGTTGGGCCAGGACCGTGGCGAATCAAGAGTCCGCTGCACTTGGGGGAATACTGGACGACCGCGGATGCCAACCCTCGTCACGTCTATCACGACGTGCTGATTGCGCTCGACGAGACGCGTGGCATTAATAACGGACAGCCGAGCATGTGGGCGAAGCTTTTCGACGAGCTGAACCTCTGTCCCGGAGCATGCGTGGTTCATGTCGGCGCGGGCGCTGGATATTACACTGCGATCCTTGCTGAGATTGTTGGTCCTACCGGCCGCGTCACCGCGATTGAGATTGATCCCCAGCTGGCGAGTCGAGCACGCGATAATCTTGCTCTTTGGCGGCAAACAACCGTGACAGTTGCCGATGGGTTTGCCTTTCGTTTGGATCAGCCAACAGATGCAATTATCGTGAATGCAGGGGTTACTCACATCGCCGTGAATTGGCTCGAGGCGCTTTCGGCCAATGGCAGTCGCCTGCTTGTTCCGCTGACCAATAGCCACGGTTGGGGTGGTTTTCTTTTGATCGAGCGCGAAGCAGGAGAAGCGCGACATTATCCGGCTCGACACGTTAGTTGGACCGGGATCATCAATTGCATCGGAGGTCGCGATTCTGCGGCCGAGGAACGAATCAATGTAGCTATGAAACGGTCGCTCATGACCAATATTCGATCGCTGCGGCGTGCGCCGGACGAGCCGGACGAGACGTGCTGGCTTGCCGGCGAGGGATGGTGGCTTTCGACGGCCTCCATCAGATCGAGTGGTCAACAGATAGACGGCGAAGGTGCCAAGCTCTAATCTGCTCGGCGCAAACCATCGGCGGCCTATTGGGCCGAGCGGACCTGCCGGCGCAACAACAGAAGGCGGGTCGATACGGACAACTGTTTCGCTGCTGGCTCTGCGCAAAATGGGCCTCTGGTCACCGGATCGACATCTGAAAGCAGCAGCAACTGATTTTAAAGAAGCGACTAAAGGCCCGCGCGGGACCCGAGCACGAGCGAAGCGAGTGCGAGGGGGGCTTGGCCTGCAGTGTCGGCTCCCATAAGCGCAAGGGCGGCGGGTCCCATCGCCTCTATCTCGCACTGTCAGGAAGCTAAGGAAGATGAGCGGCCCTGCGTTAGCCGAGGCATCACAATGCGGAAAGCCCGGTGCATGATTTCCTCCCCTCAGTCTTCGTCATCACTGCGAACGATCTTGAACCGGCCGTCCCGTGCGCTGGCCTCGAACATGCTCTCGGGCGTGAGCGCGGCTGTGATGATCTCATCCAGATCGGCTCTCGCTTCGTCGCAGAGGGCCTGCTTCTCTTCGTCGGGCACCGCATGCAGCACCCGGGCAGCGTACAGCTCTGTCTTGGGCGGGAGATCATATTCGACGAGCTGCAAAAACAGCTCACAACCTCGCACGCTGGGGCCAACATGCGCGGAAGATTCAAGGGCAGCTCGGCCTCCGCTCCGACGTGGTGCTCGAGCGGCTCGAGCGGCCGAAGGGTGCGGCGGGAGAAATTCGCGCTTCAGGAAGCGAGATGGTGGCGAGTGTGGGCCAAGATCAAGACCGGCCTCACTCCAGGCCAGGTTCTGCGCAACACGATCTCTGGCCGGGGCAGAATGCTGGGCAGCTAGCGCGCGCCGCCAACCAGCAGTTAGACCACGATCGCAACCGCGTTGCCCTGTTCGCAGTCGGGCAAAACCAAAACGGCCGCAAAGCAGTGAATAATCGCTGTGGCTTTCAGCCTCAGTTCCAACAGTACCACGCCACCGAGAACACAACGACGACGGCATGGCGCTTCTACACAGCGAAGAACGGCACTACGCAAGGCGCCGATTCCGATGTGGTTAACAGGTCTGCGCCAGTGCGTCCTGTTTCTTGCCAAAAGAAGCCATAGCGCCGAGCGCAGGCCACGCACGGGCATTGCGCATGGGATCGGGCTTCCGTTCCAGACGCACTCGTCGCCGGCACATTATTGCCGTATCCGCCACCTCCGACAAACATCGCTGTAGTAATAGTATTGCCCCTGCAATCGCCAATTTAAAATGGGCTGTTCGCATTCCCACTCCGAATGGCCCCCGCGTGTCCAAAGGCACTGAACGCCGTACCTGCGACAACGCTGATGTGAACTGCGCGGAACTGAAACACATTCCGCTGTGCGAAATCTTTGACACGAGGGTTCACCAGTTCTGGTTCTTACGTGTTCGAACTCGGTAGAAAAAGGAGAAGTAGGAGGCGGTGCAGGCGGTTCAGGCTGGGCGATTGATGCTCCTGATATCAGTACGCCGATGCACCCAACAGTGAGCGCAACATTCAAGTACTTCCACATGTTACTCAGCCCCCCTTTGATAGGCCCGCTCATTATCAACTCTCAGGTGAAAAGACAATCCCTTGCACGTGACCTCTGTGTTGTCGGGCGGCCGCTAGCAACAGCCGCGGTTTGACGGGGGGGCAGAAAGGGAACGCCGCTCTTCCCGATGGCGCCGGCATCCATGCGACTTAACGCGGAATCAAGCTTGCTCTCGACGGGGCCGAGTGAGCGGTAGGCCAGCCATGATGCGGTATTTCGTTGTCACCAGCGAAGAAGAGATCGCAGACATAGCAAAGCGAATGGCAGCCGAGGGCTACAAGCTCGCCATCGTGAGCAATGCGGGGCTGCCACCACAAGGCCACCTAGTACCGCGTTCGGTTTTTAAGGAACCAGCGTCCCCGCCCATTGGCTACCGCGCGCCGCCGACCAGCCCGTAAAGGACAAGGGCGACCCCCACGGGAACGGCTGTGCGCCGGCGGCGCGGAGTGCCCGCGCCAGGCCGAAGACGCCGTCCGAATAGTCAACACTGCCAGGTGCCGTATCGCAGGCTGAAAGCACCACCAGTTCGGTGCCAAAAGGTCGAGCCCCTCCGCTTCAACGGCAAATAAAATTCCATCTGTGCCAGTACTGGCAAGCTCTCGGTTGGCACCAGCAAGCGCGATGCCGGAAGCCAGCATGGGCGCGCGCGACTGGTCCGGATGGTAGAAGCTGTAGGTCGCGAGGTGTAGTACCCGCGGGGGTACCCTCATTGCCATGAGGCGGTCCTTGCTCGCATCCGCTCCCAACCATACCTCGACTGGTTCGTCCGCGCGCAGCAGCGGGTACCACTCCGCGACCTCCTTCACTTCGCGGCTGGAGGCCAGAAGCTCGGCGAAGCCGTTATGGAAGGTCGTAGTGACGCGGCTGACTGCGGAATGACGATCCAAACCAATGGCGGCAAAAACGATTCTGCCCTGTTCCCCACTGTCAATAGGTGCCGCACCAAAGTCGACGCCGCCGAGCGCCAGCAGCCCACGAGCCAGATTGTCAGGACTGGGACTCAGCAAATCGCGGCCTGTCTTGCACCTCCTGCTGTTCGCACCAGTAGCGGCCGTTCGGGAGCTTCAGCCGCGCGAATGGTACGATGTTGAGAATTCCATCAGGGGCCACATAGACGGTCGTCGCAGCCGCAAGCCGCCGCTCGAACGGAGCGGTGAGCCGTTGGTACAATTTCGTCGCTGCTTGGTCGTCCAGTGCTGTCGCCAACTGCTCTAGACGTTATGTCCGTTCCTCGGGCCCGTCAGCGTTGGCGGGGTCACGCGAGGCGATCCCCGTAAGGTCAAAAAACTAAAACTGTGCCGGAGCGCAAGCGCACGACCACCTGGTCGGCGTTCATTCGCACCCACTTGGCGCTGCTGGCGGGCACCGACTTCTTCACCGGCAAGAGGCCGCATGAAAAGTAGGTCAGATGGGTTTTTTGACCAAACGTGATGCCCTTGAAGGTCACGGCACCGTCGCTCGGCAAGGCAGGGCGAACCGTGATCGCCACCAGCAGCAAGGTGAAGAGCAGCTAGGTGGCGCGCGTGGAGAACGGGTGATACATCATCGCCGCCGTCCGCTGGCCTCCTTCAAGATCCGGCGATGCTGCATCCGTGTGCCGACGACGCTTACCGACAGCCGCTGTCGGGTTCCGGTTTTTGGAACCCAGAGCGATGCGCGATCCACTACGGCTCGCCTGGGAGGGGGCCAAATCCCGCAGGCGGGGTGCCGATGCTTCGTTCCCGCCTCATAGGCCGAGGCGATCGCGAACAACGTTCCCTCGTCGAACGGACGCGCGAGAAATTCCACCGCGACCGGAAGCTGGTCGGGCTTGGGCCCGACCAGGCGGCTGCCTCCGGCGAGGCTGTTCTGGCGCAAAGAGATCGACCTTTCAAAGGGTAACAGGTATTCGATTTCCGGACAGGACGGAAATATCGTGATGATCGGCAGCGTCGAATTGATCGGCGAGGATGGAAGCATCACTGTCCGCATCGGCGGCTCCCTGATCCTCGAAGCTCAAGGTGTTCCAATGGCCAAGCGTCATCTCAATGGGTGCGATCCGGTATTTCCGCGCCAGCTCGCGCGGGAAGCCCTCATGGTCAAGCGTATCAATAATGTCGACTAGCCGCCGTTTCAGCGTGAGGTCGCCTTTCCACAGCCCGAACGCGACTCGGATAGCGCCCGAGCGATTCCGGAAGCCAAGCCACTTGTGAATCGATCGTCCCGGCGATCTGCCGTGCCATGAGGGCCTCGCTCACGCCGGCTTCGATGTGACCGGCGCGCAAACTCTCGGCCAGCTGCTCGGGGCTTGCGAAGATCTCGATGCGCGCCTTCTCGGCTCGAAGAAATCGGCTGAGCGTGATGCGGTCAAGGCCGACCAGGCCGGAATAGAAGCCGACCTTGAGACCCTCAAGCTTTTTCGGAATACTATTGGCAACCATCGCCCACCCGGTCTCGAGATGCGGCGGTGTCGTATCGAGGAACGACCGCGTCAGATCGGACACGATGACGCCGCCCGCCAGCATCTGGCACTGAGCCCGCGTGACTCGTCGATGACGATGACGTTCTCCCAACCGAGAGAGCGCGCTCGCGCCTCCAATCTTGGTCGTTCGGGCGGCGGCGCCGCTCGGCCCGGCTTCGAGCGTCTGCTTGCGGCAACTGCGGCAGGAACGAATTGAGCTCCCAATTGCTGTCCGCGGTGGCCAGGGGCGCACCGTGCAATGGCGCTTGCCGCGCTACAATACTGTGCACAGGCTCCTCACCAATCCCGTCTATGCTGGAGCGTATGTGTACGGTCGCACGTTCACCCGAGTTCGATTCGAGGGAGGACGCAAG
>JASHYD010001133.1 GCA_030043175.1 Xanthobacteraceae bacterium
TCAGATGTCCGTGTGTAGCTGCGTTAACGCCCGGCGTAAGACCAGCAACAACATTCCTGTCAAAAGCCCCCCTGATCTAAAGAGAAGTGGAGAAACATTTCAATCTTCCCGCCAGTATAGCCTACCACCTTTCACAACAAGTATTATGGCTCTTATAGGAAGTATTCGTGAGCTACCCTGCGGCAAAACGGTGCCGGCAAAGCCCCGCGATTCTGCGGAGGAAGCGGGCGTCGCGCCCAGTGATCCGGCGTTCGCTCAGTCAAAGGCCGGGCCGGACGCTTCCCGCAGGACCGTAAGGCAGGATTTAAGGTTGTGCGGCGATGAGGTTGCCGCCTCGCGTGGCCGGCCCTATAGGGATCTGACCGTTTGATCGTTCGACGGTTGGATGCGTTGACTATGCCTAGGACCAAAGCTGAGGAGAAACCCCGATGTCTTTCTCGTTGCCCGATCTGCCGTATTCGTATGACGCGCTTGCGCCCTACATGTCGCACGAAACGCTTGAATATCATCACGACAAGCATCACCTCGCCTACGTCAACAACGGCAACAATCTGCTCAAGGGGACCCCGTGGGAAGGCGAGTCGGTCGAGGAGGTGGTCAAGGGTTCCTTCGGCAAGAACGCCGGCCTCTTCAACAACGCCGGCCAACACTATAATCACGTGCATTTCTGGAAATGGATGAAGCCGGGCGGTGGCGGTGACAAGATGCCGAGCGAGCTTAAAAACAGGATCGTCGCAGACCTTGGCTCGGTCGACAAAATGAAAGAGGACTTCATCCAGGCCGGCGTCACCCAGTTTGGCTCGGGCTGGGCGTGGCTCGCCATCAAGGACGGCAAGATCATCGTTACCAAGACTCCGAATGGCGAAAACCCGCTCGTTCACGGCGCCGAACCGATCCTCGGCTGCGACGTGTGGGAGCACTCCTACTACATCGATTACCGCAATCGGCGTCCCGACTATCTCAAGGCGTTTGTCGAGCACCTGGTCAATTGGGATTACGTGGCTGAAATGATGGCTGCAGTCAAATAGATGATTGATATGCAAGGATAATATCTGCTTTCCCGGGTACCCGCGGGCGCCCTTGCGTCATCACGTAAACGCCCGGCAAGCAGCACTTACGGCACCATCTGCGGCGCTATGCCGCCGCTTCTCATGTCCGGCCAGGCCCGAGTGCATCTCGGTCGGGTGAAGCATAGGGCCTCTTTGCTCTTGGAAAGAGCGGCGCCCCCAGTTGAGGGCGCCGCAGGGCAACAGAGGAAGGGGTTTTGAGAGTTCCGAAACCGCCGCTCAGAGCAACATGAAACATCTAGGTTCTGCCCTAGAATTTGAGGGGCAAATACCTTGCGCGCGCCGCCATCTGCACGCGCGCCACCGCGACCGGCAGACGGTCGCCGGAAAACCCGCTGAGCACATGTGCAGTCGCCCCAGGAGATGAGGACGGCAACACCCACAACACTGGCCAGCGCCGATCCGTCGCCCCCAAGCAACGGCGCGGGCTTCTCTGCCCGTCACGGCATTGTCCACAGGCCCGATTGATGGTGCTAGCCGACGCGCGCATGATCACAAAATCTTGGCTAAGAAACTCGCCCCGCGTCGCCCTCACGGCGTGGGTTTTTGCTGCGGCCGGCATCTAGCGGTGATCATCAATGGCTAGTGGCGACGGGTCGTCGCGACCCCTGATCGGAGATTTCCCCTCATTATACGGTCTACAAGGCTTGGCGCGTATAATCCGCTTATAAAGTTGGTGTGAGTGGATTTCGCCGCTTATCCACTTTCAATGCGAGCAAACCGTCAGGGCATGTTGAATGCGGACACTCTATTAGAAGGCAGGATTAGAAGGCAGGGACGAAAAAAAGTGCGAAAGCCACTTCAATCGATTAGCCACCTGAGCGCCGTCAGAACCCATTAGCCGTCTTTCAGTCGGACCTGATCACCTGCTGCGGACAAGGCCACGGCAGCCGTCACCTCGGCGCGTTTGCCGTCACGCGCCGGGTGCGATCTTTGGACGTCCTAAACCGTTCGGGCAAGTCTACCGATCGCGAGAACTGGCGGGCTCTGCGGCAGTATCAAAACGGCGATCGATTGATCGGGCAACTGGCGCGCGAAAATTCCCGCGCGCTGACGACATCGACAATTTCGACCGCCTTTGCTTCTTCGAAACAGGGCAATATGGCCGGGCCTACCCTGCATATTGCCCAGCGATCCGATCTGAAGGGCGCTCCGATTTAAAGAACGCGCCGCTCAGCTGGTCATGCAGGACGCAAGGAATGACCAACTCTTGCGGCCAGTGAGCTTTTGATCTTTCGATTGCTTGCGGCAATCCGCCCACTTGTCTTTTTCCTTGGCCCATTTGGCCCTTGCCTGGTTCCATTGTTTCGTTGTCCATTTCGACACGTCATCGACCTTGGACGATGTTGACGATGACGGCTCTGGCGTCGCGGTTTGCGCCAGCGCCACTCCCGACATGATCATGCTGAAAACAGCGGCTGAGATGAGGGCGGATCGAACGAACGACATTGGAATGGGCTCCCCGTTGGCGATTTTCTAAATCGGCGCAGCCACCCCCCTCGGCGCCGCTCCCCACCCCGCAGGCAGCGGAGCGCGGAGAGAGCGGCGCAGGGCAGGGCACTCCGCCGAAACGAAAATCCAAAACGGGCGCGTTCCTGGCGCGCGATTGCGGCGTCAGGAAGGCAGTCCCTGCTTCCCCAGTTGGACGTGGCCTGGGCGCGCGGGCTCAAACTCTGGCCGAAACGCTACGGCCAGCGTGCGCGTGATTTTCCGTCGGGGCTTTTGCGGTCGTGTCCGCGGGGAGTTGCAATACGGTGGCTTGTTGACCGACGCACAGATGAGTAAGCAGGACGATCTGCCCATCGGGAAACTCAACGGCGTCGTGGTGCGTGCACGGATTATCCAAGTTGACTTGTCGGAATCGCCCAACCCGGTGAGGGATGTGCCGCGGCTCCTTCTTGAAAAAGCTCAGGAGAAATCCAGTCTCCTTTCGCCGCACCTCGCTTTCGAACGCGAGCTCGGTGCCGGGCAGCAGGCACACGGCAACCTTAGGTTCTCCAACCGCGGAGAATCCCTGTGTTGTCGTGTTCCAAAATTGCGTCGAAACTAACGTGTCGCCGACCTTGGCGGGCCGTGACGGGACTTCATGCAGACTGTAGTCGCACATTGAGAAGCTCCTATCGTTCAGCACCCCCTTTGCCAACCCGTTGCCCCCGCCGTGCTGTTCCACCTAATATGACAAATTCTCGGCTAAATGATGGAGCGGCGCGCCGGCGTTGAGCAAAGCCGTCGCGTGAGAAGGGCGCGCACAAGTCATCATCGAACATTGCCGCTCCCGGTTGCCCCACGTGCACCGCGAGCTTTGACGGGAGAGCAGGCTCGCCACATTCCGCACGCTTGAGCTCGTGTCGTCTGGGCTTTCGTTCCAGCATTCTGACCGGTGTTGTTTGACCGGCCGCGTGCTTCAGAGTTGGGTTGCCGGGGCAAACCCGCCTCGCCGCCCGCTCACTTGTGCGTCTGCTTGAAATACCTCAAGTCTGGGGGCGCCTGGTCCTTTTTGGCTGGCATCAGCAGGCCGTCCCCGCTCAAGAAATAGTTTTCCGCGCCGATGACGATCTGATTGTTGCCTTCGGTACAGGAGGTCAGGGTCCAGTTCGGACGCGGATTGGAATTGCGCCGGAATGTCTTATCGACGCTCCAAGGCCGCGTCAGGGCGTGGTCGAACACCGTGATTTCGTCGTGAAGGAGGTTTGGGTCGTTCTTGTCGAGGTGGAACCGTTCCTTGAAGGTCGACTCATTGTCGAAGTCCAGTGGCAGCCCGCTGGCGTCGTAAGCCCGCGGACCCTTGAACGGGCCGCGCGTTTCGACCTCCAGCACATCGTAGCGGCCGTCGCCGTCCTCATCGATCCATCTGCCGATGGCGTAGCCCTCGTAGGTCGGCTCAGCGTTCTTGGGCCAGTCGCGCCAGTCGCGGCCATCCGTGAAGATGCGGCGGACGTCGTGCCCGATCAGGATGTAGGTGGTTTCCGGCGTGATGACGTATTCCTCCCCCGGCAGCGCCATCAGGCGCGGCATGCCGCTCGGGAGGCAGCGGGCGGTCGGGTAATTGCCGAGTCCGCCCTTGGCCTGGTCGGCCATGCTCTCCTCATGGATCTTCTGATACTCCGCTGTCAGCGGGGCCTGTTGCGCCGGCCCCCACGCTTTGGTCGGGTCGAACTTGATCGCCTGCCCTCCGAGACGCGGGTTGATGGGGTCCCATTGGCCTTTCCAGTTCGGATATTTTGCGTCATCGGCCGCCTGAGCGCCGCCGATGGCCACGATCAGGACAGCGGCAAAAGCGAAGGCCCCGGCCGGGCTTTGGTACGACATTTACTATCCTCCCTGGTGGCGTCTGCGCTCGATCGCAATCGGCGTCCATTCGTGCAGTGCTGGACAGGATACACTGCGGGTGCGGCGCATGGAACGGCGGCGGCTTTCGCTTGCTCTTCCCGGGTGGCGCCGCACGATGCGCGCCTTACCGGCCGTGCGCAAATGCGCTACCTTGATTGGAGGGACAAAGGGAAACATGAAAGGAGGAGCAGCGATGTCCTCGCTGACGTTGAGTGCGAGGTTTCTGGCGAGCGCAGCCGTGGCCTCGCTTATGGTAGCGGCGAGCGCACCCGCTTTGGCGCAACAGAAGACGGCACTGCCGGATTTTTCGTCGAACCAGGTCGGGTGGGTCGGGGTAAACGGCGGTGGGCCCGGCTTTGAACCCGTTGCGGGCCGCGTGCCGCCCGTCAGCAGCGATCCGGCGCATCCCTTCGTTCCCAACGGCTCCGGCCGGCAGCCCACCTATCGGATCGCCGATCTCGCCAATCCGAACTTGAAGCCGTGGGTCAAGGAGCACATGAAAAAGGACAATGCGGAGGTACTCGCCGGCAAGGTCGCCTTTACGGCGCGATCAAGCTGCATGCCGGCGGGCGTTCCGGGATTCATGGCTTATGGCGGCGCAAACCCGGTCTATTTCCTGCAAACGCCCAGGCAGGTCTGGATGATCTATTCGGGCGATCAGCAGGTGCGTCGTATTTATCTCGACGTGCCCCACTCGGCCAATCCGAAGCCATCCTGGTACGGGGAGTCGGTTGGGCATTATGAGGGGGATGCGCTCGTCATCGACACCATCGGTCAGAATGCCAAGACAGTTCTCGATCCATACCGCACGCCGCATACCGGAAGGCTGCACGTCGTGGAGCGCTGGCAAATGGTCGAGGGCGGCCAAGCCATGGACGTGACCTTTACGGTTGATGACCCGGACGCTTTCAATGAGCCGTGGTCCGGAACGCGTCGCTACCGGCGTGTGCAACAACCGCTGCTCGAAGAAGTGTGCGCCGAGAACAATCAGCACCTCTTCGATTATCACATTCCGGTCGCCGACGCGCCCGATTTCTAAGCGCAAGGGCACAGGCGCGGCTGCAGGAACGCGCCTTTGCCCCCGCGAGTGAACCCACCTACAAAGATTTTGATCGGAAGGGGTGAAAAAATGAAATCAATCACATTCACGATATGCGCCGCAGCGATTGCGGTCAGTGCCGCCGCCGCGGCCCAAGGCGAAGAAAAGATACACGAGCTCAAGGCGTCGCCCACGACGGTGCATCGCGGGTTTTTCGATGCATCGCTCAAGCCCGTGCTGACAGTCGATTCCGGCGACATCGTGCGGCTGTGGACCACCACCGGTAACCCGCGCTACTTCGAAAGCCTGGGCGTGCCAAAGGAAAAAATCCCTGCCGAACTCTACGCCGCCTTTGAAGGCGCGCCGGGAGACGGGCGGGATGATCACACCCTCGACGGTCCGATCGCCGTGCGCGGCGCCGAGCCGGGCGACACGGTGGAAATCAAAATTCGCTCCATCGATCTCTGGCTGCCCATCGCCGCCATGGGCTTTCGGGCGAACCGCGGCTCGCTACCGGAAGATTTTCCCTATTCGCGGGATCGTGTCTTCTTTTTTGATCCCGCCAAGAAGGCGATCGAATTCGCTCCCGGTATCGTGGTGCCGGCGAAGCCGTTCTGGGGCGTTATCGGCGTCGCGCCGCCCCGCTCGATGGGGCGCGTGCCCAGCGGGCCGCCCAACGTGTTCGGCGGCAACATGGATAACCACGACCTGCAGCCAGGAACCAGTTTGTTCCTGCCCGTCCATGCGAGCGGTGCGCTGATATCGATCGGCGACGGCCATGCGGTGCAAGGCGACGGCGAGGTCGGCATGTCTGCGGTCGAGACGTCGCTTAAAGGCGAGGTCCAGATCGTCCTGCACAAAGGCATGCACATCGGCTGGCCGAGAGCGGAAACGCCAACCCACTATATGACGATGGGTCTCAGCGAAGATCTCAACATGGCCGCAAAGATCGCCACCCGAGAGATGATCAACTTCGTGGTGGAGACCAAGGGCCTCTCGCGCGACGATACTCTCATGCTGCTCAGCGCCGCCATGGACCTGCACGTGACCGAGATCGTCGACGGTACGAAGGGTGTCCATGCAATGCTGCCGAAGGCGATCTTCCAGAAGTGACCGGCTGCGGGCGTAAACAGCGCCCTCGTCGCGCACTTGAGGTAATCGGACGGGATTGCAGCATGGTGATAGAGGGGCCGCCTCCTGGCGCTAACTTAAGGGGTGGCGTGCCCCGAATGCCCGATCGGGGAAACCGCACCCATCGGCTGCTCGAGGAGGCAGCGTCAGCGTCCAATCGGGCGCTCTCCAGGTGCAGGGCAACTTGCCCGGCCTTTCTGATAGACCGATCGCATTGCCGGATGCGAGGCCGTCCGGTTCTGTTGGAGGCGGAGCAATCTCGACACGGCCCTCCCAGCCTGCTCGCTCGGCAGCCCGGCAAGTCGCGTGCCGTGCTGCGCTGCGGGCGCCGGATGGCGTTCACCATCAGGCCGGCCCGACGGCAGGCTCCGGCCGGACGCGGTGGCTCATCCGCCCGGTGGGCGCTTCGGATCCACGCAGCTTCGGGGCCACCTCCGTGGCGAACAGCTCCAACGAGGCAAGCGCCTTTTCGAGCCCGTACCAGGGCGGATAATGCAGCATGATGGAGGTCGCGCCGGCGGTGTCGCGCAGATGCGCGATCTTCTCTGCAACGGTCTGCGGCGAGCCGTGCAGAATGATGTCGTGCGCAAGCGCTTCATAGCCGCAGCGGTTGCCGAGCGTCTTTT
>JASHYD010001134.1 GCA_030043175.1 Xanthobacteraceae bacterium
AGTTACGTAGAGATCGTACCCGCCCACACAGCCACGGCTTCCAACAATCTTGTCCAATTAGCCCAAGCTGCCCGCAAGGAACCAGGACTGCTCGGTTTTGAGCTAGCTCGGCGTATTCTGCCCACCAATCACTTTGTGATCTTCGGAGCCTGGAAGGACCGGCAGGCTTACGGTTCCCATCTCGCAGCGGCGTACACGAAGCAGGGAACCGCCTCGCTTGCCTCGCAACTCATTGCGCCGATCGATAGTCAGTTGGGTAAGCAGGTCGTGGGGGAGGATTTGCAGGCCCCTCCTGCGGGGGCCATTTACGGCATCACGCATATCGCGGTGCTGCCGGAAAGGGTCGACGACTTTGACGCGGCGCTCGTCAAGTATACTGAGGCCACCCGGCGGGCCGTTGGAAATCTTCGCTATTTTCCTGCTCAGGATGCTTCGCGGCCCAATCATTTCTCCGTTGCCGAAGTGTGGAAGGACCAGGCGACTGAAGACGAGTATGAGTCCGCGGGTCCGTCGAAGGAATTTCGCGCGTTTTGGACACCGATTACGGGGCCGCACTATGACAGACGCTGGTACAAACCGCCTTAGCGTACCGCGCTAGTTTAGGTCGAATGTACCCGAATAATAAGCGTAACCCTGGCCGCATCCCGGATGAAGTCCTTGTTTGCCAAGCGCGAAAATCCAGCCTGTATCAATCCATGTCACCTATTCGCCGGAATGCATATCCACAACCTCACCGATATGATGACAAGACCTTGGACGCCACCGATAGGGCGAACGGCACGGGAACGCCAAACTCACACAACAGCAAGTCCTGCGCATCAGAGCTTTGATAAGCGCGGGCATTTTCACACGTCAAGAAATTGCCGATCAATTCGACGTCAGTAGATCGCTCATTGGCCAAATCGGCTCCGGGAAAGGATGGCGACATTTTGCTGCCGCAAACCACACCCAAGCCTCCAATACCTGATGAGCGCACGGCTCTTCTCAAGGCGTTTGCCCATCTGCGGCCGAAGCGGTCGATCCAACCGATAGACGACAGATTCCGGTCCCGGATAAGGGGGGCGCGGGTCGGCAAGCTGTCGGACGACGATCGGGCATAAATCATGCCACCTGGCCTTCATGCTCGCGGGACTGCCACGACCCCGACGAGAAGCGCAGGCAATCGCGTTCGGGGCGTACGAGCTTCACGACATGGTGCGGGAAACCAAGGAAGCGTTCCACAATGCTTTATGAGGAAGTTCGCGCCGTCCAGGTGGAACGGGATGAGATCGATCCGCTCGAGGAAGACGAGCCGGACCGGCGAATGAAGGAATGAAGGATTCTCAATTTGCACTATCAGCCAGGCGAGCGCGGCGCTCGTCTATGTTGCGGCGATCGCGGTGATCGCGCTCCACGACGCCCAACTGGCTTCGCCCTGTTGGCAGGCGGCAGCGCGCTTCCCCGTCTTCTGCCCGTGCGCGATCAGGGACGCCCGGCCGGGATTAGCTCGCCAAGGAGTGGATTTGGACGAAAGCGATTTGCTGTTCTGCATTGCTACTAGCGAGCACGACCGCGGGGGCGCACGTGAGCCCCGCGGAGCCCCCGCTTTGATCACAGAAAGACGTCGATGACCGCTTCGCCGAATCATAGGCCTGCTTGTGGATACCGGGGATAATCTGCCGCTAGTCCAGCCCGCGTGATGTTTGAAGCAGGCGACATGGCGTAAGTTATCAACACCAGTTTTTGGGCAGTCACTAATCTTCCACAGCTTTCACGCAAAAGTTGCTTGACGTGTCCAGAGTCATTGCGTTTGAGCGCAAGTGAGTTCGGTTCAAAGATCATGGGTTTCGAGAACGTTTTGGTTGTAGACAAAAACGCTCACCTCCCCTCTTTTTGTGCATTCACCTTCAAGGAAGATGATCCTTGCGCAGTAGCCTGGATCGATTTCTGGGCCGTAGAGCCGTGCAGCAGCGCTGAGACCGATTATGCACGCGGGCAGAAATACGCGGAAGAGGCAATTTCGCATGTTCGCACGACCAGGCAGCCCGCTTTTATTGAATGCGTTTTAATATTCATTGGCATAAAGCTGCGCGAACGAAATCGATGCGCTGGCGGGTTGGAAAATGGTTTTGCGGATCGCGTTGCGGAAGAGTTTCCCGGAGTTATGGAACGGGTACTCATGCGCGTCCTTGCACGGCGCCCAAGGAGGTCGAGGCCAGCAGGTTTTGCGGTTAATTAACGCCGAGATGTAGACCAACGGTGCAATACACGCGGCAAATTGGACTCGGTAATCTCTGACCCGTGCGAATTAACTTTCCACATCGATTCAGCGAGCTCCAACATTTCTCCATAAGTCAGAGTGCGTATTGCTTTGGCAATTTCATCGAGACGAGAGTTACCGAGTTCATTATGATGTCGGCGCAGGTTGAAGCTTCCGGAATTCATCGGAGGAGGAAAGGGAGGGGTGTGAAAAGAATTCATAGAGCGCTCAGTGTTGTTCCCTTCAACGTGATATCCAAGCGACTCTCGGCAAATAGAAGTCGCCGCTTCATTGTCAGGATGACGTTGATGGCTGTCCGACATGAATTTGTTCCTGCGCCATTTCTTCGGCCGATAATCGTCTAAGCTTACATCCAGATCGCGCACGCCTTTCAGGAGCTCGAACGCCGACAGCTAAATCCCTCCGTCAACTATGCGCCACACGTTATACCCCACAATAACCTCCGGCGAGGCATTCTGACCGAACTGCCGAAAATCTCGCAATATCGATCTGAGCTTGCCCGCCGTTATTGCACGTGATGGTAGACAGAGAATTGAAGTGCCCGGTTTGGGGGCCAAGCGATTGCTTAGCTTTGCTACCGAACCTGAATACAGCCACCGAGGCCGAGAAGGCGTCGCTGTTGAGTTTAATGGACGGGCGCGAGGGTGGCATGAGGTTTCCGGGGCTGGCGATGCCTCGTTGGGGGGACCGGAGTATGCATCGGGGCCTTTTCAGTTTCGCTGAAGGGCTGGCACGGCTGATTTCGCCTTTGCTGCGGTGGGCCATCCCTGTATCGCTACGGTCTGGTGG
Source organism: Xanthobacteraceae bacterium (assembly GCA_030043175.1). The sequence continues at coordinate 3,050 of JASHYD010001134.1, forward strand.
CGGGTTGAACCTTATGGCCCACTGCGCCGTAACGTCGCCTTCTGTTTTGCCCTTGCCCGAACTAGGTAGCCGCGCTCCGCAAGAACGGAAAACAGATCGGCCCGCCACGAGTCGCGGGTGTATTCGATCAGGATAAATCGAGGCCATAGCGACTCCGGCCCGGTATGGAAGAACCGCATTAGGATTCTGTCCTCTGCACCATCGACATCGATTTTCAGGGGGGCGATGGATTTCACGCCTTGGCGGTTCGACACGGCGAGCAACGGCAGGCCTTCGTCCCTTACTTCGCCCGGTCCCGCGTGCCGTTCCTGTCGCGGTTATTGGTGTCTAAGGCGAAGGTTGCCCGCCGTTATCGTGCGGCGCGATCGATAGCACGCGAACTGGAATGCCGGGATTCGCGGCGACGCTTGAAGCGAATGCGCCTGAGATTCTCCGGTCCGGTCCGGTTCGATGGCGATGATCGTGGCGTCGCGCTTGGCCTTCGATGCGACGAAAAGTGAAAATAGCCCGACATTGGCGCCGATGTCGATGCAGACGAACGGGCGGCCGACCGCCTTGTCGATTTCCGTGGCGATTTCGGCAAGCCAGTGGGCTTCATACATCTGCCGAGTAAGAGCACGGCGCACGGCGGGCAATGGGGCACGGAGGCAACCGCGCGCAAACCGAACTCTAGAACTCGAATTGTCGCAAAGGATATCAATATTTGTTCATCTGCTCGCGGCGGTCGCCTGCGGCGGCGTCTCGGCGTCAATCACCGCTTGGGTCTGAGAAGTGTGCATGTCCCGCTCACTGAGTAGACACCCGGCTTGTCATCCGCTTCCAGTTCCTGTTGCAGTGCCGCGGCGCACGACTTGATGTCGGGGTAAGCGGTCGTCTTTGAACTCATCGCGGTGGCGCCGGGGGTCGATCCGAACAGGATGACCCCAACGACCAGAGTGACAGTGTTCATTGGACTTTCTCCTCCGGTGGTGTGTTGATGATCGGCGCGTCGCCCTTCGCCAGTTCGTTCGCGCGATTTTCCTCGGTGCCGTCGCACCGTTTTCAATTCTCCTGCAAAATTGCCGAGAGGACATCACTTTGGCTTGTCTGATGACGTGCCGCACGGCGGTGCGCGCTAGGCGACTTGACGCGCCAATAAATAATCAGTGCGCCAACGCCGGCCAGAATGAGCGTGGCGACGCACCATCTGTACATGGCTCGCCTCAAACCCGGCCACCCTTAGATGCACAGATACGAATACGCTTGCGATTTGGGGCACCGGCCTTCTGTCCAGGGGGGCATTGTCGGGCAGAAGGCCGGGCCACGCTGGCCATTGTGGCAAAGCCGCGCGCACGGGAGGCTAGCACTCGGCAGGCTGCCGAACCGCATTAAGCTTTATCCACGGTGCATGCAGCAAGGACGGCACCTTAGGGTAGACGCAAAGGGCGAAGCGGGTGCGCGCCTTTCGTGGCGAGGAACGCACAGGTGACCGCGGTTCGGCGACAGCCGGCGCGCGGGGTGCTTTCGCCTTTGCGGTCATCATCTGGCTGCTCGCGAACCCGTGATAAGGCGCGAG
>JASHYD010001135.1 GCA_030043175.1 Xanthobacteraceae bacterium
TGACCGAGGAGGAACTCCTCAAAGGCCTTGAGGGACTTTCGCCTCCCGAGGCGCGGCCGGAGCCTCCGGAGCCGGACGACGAAGAGTAGGCTGCAGCAAAGTCCGTTTCTTGGATGGTTGCACCGTAACTTGCCGGCGGTGCAACCGGGCACTCTACCTAGGCGCGAATGATTTGGCGAGTTGCCGCCTCAGCGGGCTCAAATCGTGCGGCAGCAATTCGCGGCGGGGAGCGGTGCGCGCTTCGTCGAGCGTCCCGGGACGGCAAGCCACGCTCAAACCCATGACCGCATGGTGCGCGTAACTATCGGCTGCGCCGCAGGGCGGCGGCACGCTGATCATTTTATCCCGTAAACTATTGCTGCACGATTCCGTCGCCATGATATCTTAAAGGGCATCCGCGCAGCGCCGCTTTGCTGCCGCGAGGAGAGGCGATGGCACGGTCCACCGATCTTCCAAGAGCCGATTTGTCACGAATGGACGGCCAGGCGAGGTCCCACAGGGTGCCGCCACTCGTCGCTATGCCCACTGTTGTAGCGATGCCGGAGGCAGCGCCTAAACGCGCCAAGCCTTTGATTCGGCAGTATGATCTCGTCGAGAAGGTACGCAAATACAATCCTAATACGGACGAGCAGCTGCTCAATCGCGCCTACGTCTATGCCATGAAGGCACATGGTGAGCAGAAGCGGCTTTCCGGGGACCCTTATATCTCTCACCCGCTCGAGGTCGCCGCGATTGTCGCGGAGCACCACCTCGATGATGCCACCATTGCGGCAGCGCTGCTGCACGACACCATCGAGGACACGGTGGCGACGCGCGCTGAAATCGATCTGCTGTTTGGCCGAGATATCGGTCGGCTGGTCGAAGGCCTCACCAAGCTCAAAAAACTGGACCTCGTTTCTCGGGAGGCCAAGCAGGCGGAGAACCTGCGCAAGCTGTTGCTCGCCATTGCCGAGGACGCACGCGTGCTGCTGGTCAAGCTTGCCGACAGGCTGCACAACATGCGTACCATCGAATACATGAGGCCGGAGGCGAGGCGCCGGATCGCCGAGGAAACCATTGATATCTACGCGCCGCTCGCTGGCCGGATCGGCATGCACGAGTTGCGTGAAGAGCTTGAAAGTCTGTCGTTTCGCGAGCTCAACCCGGAAGCCCACAAGGTGATCGGCGAGCGCCTGGAGGCGCTGGCGAAGCGCCACCTGGGGCTGATTGCGGAAATCGAGGCGCAACTCACCCGCAAGCTGGCCACGCGCGGCATCGCCGCCACCGTGTCGGGCCGCCGCAAGCGTCCCTATTCGATCTGGCGCAAGATGGAGCGCAAGGCGGTCGGCTTCGAGCAATTGTCCGACATTTTCGGCTTCCGCGTCATCGTAAAGACCGTGCCGGAGTGTTATCAGGCGCTGGGCGTCGTCCATACGACGTGGCCGGTCGTGCCTGGACGCTTCAAGGACTATGTCTCGACCCCCAAGCAGAACGACTACCGCTCGATCCACACCACCCTGATCGGGCCAGGCAACCAGCGCGTCGAGCTGCAGATCCGCACCGAGGAAATGCACGACATTGCCGAATACGGCATTGCGGCCCACACCGTTTACAAGGACGAGGCTGGCGCGCCGGTTGAGCTTCTGTCGCGGGAATCGAATGCCTATGCATGGCTACGTCGCACCATCGCGCTGCTGGCGGAAGGCTCCAACCCGGAGGAGTTCCTCGAGCACACCAAGCTCGAGCTTTTCCAGGACCAGGTCTTCTGCTTTACCCCCAAAGGCAAGCTCATCGCCTTGCCTCGCGACGCTACGCCGATTGATTTTGCCTATGCGGTGCATACGGATGTCGGCAACCATGCGGTAGGTTGCAAGATCAACGGCAAGATCGCGCCGCTTGCATCGGAACTGCAGAACGGCGACGAAGTCGAGATTCTCACCTCCAAGGCTCAGCTCGCCCCGCCGGCCGCGTGGGAATCGCTTGTCGCCACCGGCAAGGCGCGGGCCGCGATGCGCCGGGCCACCCGTCAGGCAGTCCGCACCCAATATGCCGAACTCGGTCGGCGGATCGTCGAACGCTTGTGCCAGCGCGCTAAACGCGACTATTCCGACGACAACCTGATCGGCGCGCTGCCGCGGCTCGCCCGGCACTCAATCGATGACGTGTTCGCTGCCGTCGGACGCGGTGAAATGAAAGCCTCCGACGTGATCCGCGCAATGTATCCGGACTATAAGGAGGAGCGCACCACCGCGACTGCTGCGCCTAACACGGAGCCCGGCTGGTTCGGCCTCGCCAAAGGCAAAGCCGTCAAATTCAAGGTGCCGGCCGGCAAGGACAAAGGCTCCGCCATCCCGATCCGCGGCATCAACACTGATTTGCCGGTACGCTTCGCGCCCAATGGTGGGGCCGTGCCGGGCGATCGCATCGTCGGCATCATGACGCCGGGCGAGGGGATCACCATCTATCCGATCCAATCCGCGGTGCTCAAGGAGTTCGAGGACGCGCCCGATCGCTGGCTCGACGTCCGCTGGGACGTGGACGAAGGCGTCCCCCACCGGTTTCCGGCGCGCATTGCGTTGCAATCGGTGAACGAGCCCGGCTCGCTGGCTCAGATCGCGCAGGTGATCGCTGAGCATGGCGGCAATATCGATAACATCCGCATGAGCCGCCAATCCCCGGACTTCACGTCGGTGACGATCGATCTTGAGGTCTATGACCTTAAGCATCTCACCGCCATCATCGCCCAGCTGCGCGCCAAGCCGGTGGTTGCCAGGGCGGAACGGGTGAACGGATAGGGCATGGCAAGCCCCAAACTCCGTCTCGGCGTCAACGTCGATCACGTCGCGACCGTGCGCAATGCGCGCGGTGGCCGGCACCCTGATCCGGTCGAGGCCGCCGAGATCGCCATTATAGCGGGCGCCGACGGTATCACGGCGCATCTGCGGGAAGATCGTCGTCACATTCGCGATGACGATATCGACCGACTCAAGGCGCGGATCAACAGGCCGCTCAATCTCGAAATGGCGGCAACCCGCGAGATGGTGGACATTGCGATCACGGTTCGGCCGCATGCCGCCTGCATCGTTCCCGAGCGGCGTGAAGAGCGCACCACCGAGGGCGGCCTTAATGCCGCCGGCCAGCTCAAAACGCTCTCTCCACTCATTGATGAGCTGCGTGCCGCGGGCATTCGGGTCTCGCTGTTCATCGCCGCCGAACCGGCTCAGATCGAAGCGGCGGCCGCCCTGCGCGTGCCGGTGATCGAACTTCACACCGGAGCCTGGTGCGAGGCGCTGGCCGAGGGATGT
>JASHYD010001136.1 GCA_030043175.1 Xanthobacteraceae bacterium
CCCGATGCAAGCGGGAGCATAGGGAGCGGGTGGGCAGGCCGGCAAGAGCGCGCCTTCGCACGAGTGCGAAGGCATTCAGTCGAAATCCGCGTTTAATACCCCAGATAGGCGCGACGGACATTTTCATCATTGCGCAGATCCTGCGCCGCTCCGCTCATCACCAATTGACCGGTCTCGATCAGATAGGCGCGATCGGCGAGGTCGAGCGCCAATGAGGCATTCTGCTCGACCAGCAGCATGCTGATCTTCTCGGCGCGGTTGAGGGCGCGCAGGATTTCAAACAGTTCGCGCACGATAAGCGGCGCGAGCCCGAAGGACGGCTCGTCGAGAAACATGAGCTTCGGCCGCAGCATCAGAGCACGCGCCAGCGCCAGCATCTGCTGCTCGCCGCCGCTCAGGGTGCCGGCCTGCTGCTTGCGCCGCTCCCTTAGTCGCGGAAAATATCCATAGACCCGTTCGATATCCCTCGCGATTGCGGCGCGATCGCGCCGCGCGAGCGCCCCGATCTCGAGGTTTTCCTCGACAGTTTGCGAAACGAAGGTGCCTCGGCCCTGCGGCACATGGGCAATGCCGAGTCGCACGATGTCTTCGGTGGCGCGCCCGGTCAGCGAGCGGCCGCAGAAGCGCATATCGCCAGTGGTGCGCACCATGCCGGACACCGCCCGCAAGGTGGTTGTCTTGCCGGCGCCATTGGCGCCAAGCAGTGCGGTGGCGCCGCCTTCGGTGACCTCGATATCAAGCCCGAACAGCACCTGGGTAGCGCCATAGAAAGCGCAAAGTCCCGCGGTTTCCATGAGTATCGCCGACGTCACTGCGCGGTCCCGAGATAGGCGGCGATGACGTCAGGATCAGTTCGCACTTGAGCCGGCGTGCCGTCTGCGATCTTACGACCGAAATCGAGCACCACGACCTTATCGCAGATCGACATCACCAGGTTCATGTGATGCTCGACCAGCAGCACGGTAACGTTGCGCTCGTCGCGAATCCTCTGGATCAGCCGGCCGAGATGCGCGACCTCGTGGCGATTGAGGCCGCCGGCAGGCTCATCCAGCAGCAGGAGCTTTGGCTTGGCAGCGAGCGCGCGCGCAAGTTCGACGCGCTTTTGCAGGCCGAATGGCAGGTCAGACACGACCCGGGTGGCGGCGTCACGCAGATCGAGATACTCGACGAGCTCCCATGCGGCTGTGGTGAGCGTGGCGTCGCGGCGAACGGCTGCGGGGAAGCCGATGGCATCGAGGAGAAAGTTGCCGCGGCTCCGGCGGTGGGCTCCGACCTTGATATTGTCGAGCACCGACATGCTGCTGAACAGGGCGAGGTTCTGGAATGTGCGGCTGACACCGATATCGACGATCCCGTGCGGCGGGACCTTGAGGATGCTGCGGCCTTCGATCTGGATGTCGCCGGCGGTTGGCGTGTAGAGACGGCTGAGGCAGTTAAAGAGTGTTGTCTTGCCCGCGCCGTTTGGTCCGATCAGACCGAGCAATTGGCCTGCCTTAACATCAAACGACACCCTGTCGAGCGCCATGATGCCGCCAAAACCCACGACGACATCGCGGACCTTCAGCAGCGGTCGGACTGCGGGCGCCGCCTCGGCCGCGTACCCGACAGCGTTCATCGCCCCGGCCTCGGCTGGTTTGAGCGGCGTGGCGGTCGTGGACCGGACGGAGACGATTGGCGCGGCGGTGGGCCTGCGACATGTCGATGGTCGCGATTGTCCGGATCGGGATTGGACATGACCCCCCACATGCCGCCGGCCTCGCCGCGGTTGCGATCACGCGCCGAATGATGTCTGGTTTGGCGGGTCTGCTCGACGGGAACCGCCTCGACGGAATCGATCCCAGACTCCTTGTCCAGCGTAAAATTGAGACTAGTGCGGATTTCGGGCGACGGGAAGCAAGTTTGCAGGGTAGGCAAAGGCACGCCCCCGAAATCGGCCGTTGCCGATGTCGACACATTTTGGTGCCGAGGTTGGGCGAGCGCGACGTCGGCGCGTATCCCGCCCTGCGTTCCGCACAAGTGCGGGAGGGGGGGCGCTTGGCTTTGCCGATCCTGCACGCCACCGCTTTGCGCCTCCACGCAAAGAAAACAGTCGAGACCGACAAGCCGACGAGCCTATAATGACCGCCGCCTGGTTTGGGGGCCGCAATCAACCCGCTCGTCTGTTGCCGCACCTTCTTGGGCTACTAAAGGCGCTCTGCGGGGTCGTCGCTGCCGTTCGCGGCCCACGCCGAAGAGTCGTCCGATCAAAGGGAGGATGTCGATGAAGAAGATGTTGTTGCTTGCCGCCCTGGTGGGCCTGTGGCCCGCATGTGGTCTTGCTCAGACGATGGAAGAGCTCATCAATGACGGCAAGAACACCGACAACGTGCTCAGCCACAGCATGGGCTTGGACCGCAAGAGCTACAGCCCGCTCAAGCAGATCAACAAATCCAATGTCAACCGCCTGGTGCCGATCTGGAGCACCAGCCTGATGAACGAGTGGGGCGAGCTCTCGGCGCCGGCGGTCTATAATGGCGTCATCTATGTGATCAACGGCCAATGGACCTTCGCAATCGACGTCGAGACCGGCAGGCAGCTGTGGCGCACCGCGGTCGAACCGGAGCCCGGCGTCACCCGCCACGGCATCACGCGCGGCGCGCCGGTGCTCTACAATGGCAAGCTGTTTCGCGTGACGGTTGACAACCACGTCGTCGCCCTCGACATGAAGACCGGCAAGCAGGTGTGGAACCGGAAGTTCGCCGAGGCGAAAGAGGGTTATTACGCGACCGGTGCGCCGATGATCGCCAACGGCGTATTGATCTCCGGGATGTCCGGAGGCGAATCGACCACCCGCGGCTTTCTTGACGGCTGGGACCCCGAAACCGGCAACAAATTGTGGCGGCGCTATACAATTCCAGCGCCGGGCGAGCCCGGCTCGGAAACCTGGCCGCCCAACAGCGACGCCTGGACGCGCGGTGGCGGACCAACCTGGCGCTCGGGTTCTTATGATCCCCAACTCGATATCGTGTACTGGGGCACGGGCAACGCGGAGCCCTACGATCCGCGACCGCGCGGGGAACGCGACAGCCTCTACACGTCCAGTGTGCTGGCGATCCGGCCGAAAACCGGGGAGATCGTTTGTTACTATCAATACACGCCCAACGACGTCTATGACGTCGACGGCACCGACGAGCTGGTGCTCGCCGATCTTCAGACCGGCGGCCAGACCCGCAAGGTGATGATCCAGGCCAACAAGAACGGCTTTTTGTACGTGCTTGACCGCACCAATTGTCAGCCTATCGCCGCCAACGCATACGTGAAGGTCAACTGGGCGACCCACATCGACAAGGAGACGGGACGGCCGGCCGTGACCGACATCTATAAGAAATTCCTGGCCGGTGAGGAGGTCGAAATCTACCCGTCGCGGGGCACCAATGCGGTGCCGATCGCCTTCAACCCGAATACCGGGCTCGTCTATGTGAACACGTGGAATGTTCCGCGTATCCAAAAGCTCGCACCGTCGAATCCGCAAGCTCTCGGCACTGTCTCCACCGGAGTGATCGCCCGCAACCCGAACTTCAAGCCGGGCGATGTGGTGGGCGCATTCGTGGCGATCAACCCCGTGACGGGCGAGAGGAAATGGGAGGCGCCGCTGATGGGCGTGCCGAGTGCAGCCGGAATGCTCGCGACTGACGGCGGGCTCGTATTCTCCGGCAAGCTGACCGGCGAATTCCTTGCGCTCGATGCCGACACCGGCAATACGCTCTGGCAGTTCAAGGTAAGTTCGAGCGTCAATTCCACCGCCATCACCTACACCCACAAAGGCCGCCAATATGTGTCGGTCGCGTCGGGGTTGGGCGGCGCCGTTGCGCCGCGCTTCGTGCAGGCTAACGTGCCGACCGGCGGCTCGTTATGGACTTTTGCCTTGATGCCGGAGTGAGGATGGGCCGCCGCTCGCGTCGCCCGATCTTACAGTAGGGGCGATCCGTTGGGTCGCCCCGTCTGCGCGACGTCGGGGCCGGGTAACCGGCAACGGGGCGGCGACGAGGGCCGCCTCTGTACTGGGCAATGTTGGCGTCGATGTTGGCGAGGGCCGTGGGCAAGGCGTTCGCCGCCATGCCCATTGACGCTGCTGTCCGACCAGATACCTTGCCCGCAAGAGAGATCGCGCCGCGTGCTGGCGTCGGACGCGATCCATGGCACAAAATCGATTTGTGAGACCGAGGAAACTCCAATGCCTGCAAACACGCGTTCCGTCATAATGGCACTCGCCGCCGCCGTCGCGCTTTCTGGCCAGATCGCCGCGGCATCCGCCCAGGCGCCAACACCGCCACGGATGATCCCGCATTTCGAGGTTGACCCGTCGTGGCCGACGCTGCCAAGCAAATGGGTGTGGGGCCAGGTCTCCAGCGTCTCGATCGACAGCGCGGGGCACGCCTGGATTCTGCAGCGGCCCAGCACGGTGCGCAACGATCAGAAAGCCATGGCGGCGCCGCCCGTGCTCGAGTTCGACGAAGCCGGAAATTTCATTCAGGGGTGGGGCGGCCCGGGAGCGGGCTTTGACTGGCCCGAGACCGAGCACGGCATCTATGCGGACCCCAAAGGCTTCATCTGGATCGGCGGCAACGGCAGGACCGACGATCATCTGCTCAAGTTCACCCGTGACGGCAAGTTCGTGATGCAGATCGGCCACAAGGGCCAGAGCAAGGGCAACAAGGACACCCAGAACGTAAACCAGGCGGCCGATACCTTCTTCTATGCGCCGACCAATGAACTGTTCGTCGCCGATGGCTACGGCAATCGGCGCGTCATCGTCTTCGATGCCGACACGGGCGCGTTCAAGCGCATGTGGGGCGCGTTCGGCAACGAGCCGCTCGACAATGTGCCGGCCGAGCCAAAAGTGGCAGAGGGCGATCGTATTCCGGCCAAGGAGCAGACGGGACCCGGCCCCTTGCAGTTCGTGCGGCCGGTTCATGCCGTGCGCGTGTCGAATGACGGGCTTGTCTACGTTTCAGATCGCGGCGGCAAGCGTGTGCAGGTGTTCACGCTCGACGGCAAGTTCGTGATGCAACGCTTTATCGACCGCTATTGCGAGGCACCCCATTGCGGCAACGGCCAGACCGTCGCCAGCACCGCCTTCTCCCACGATCCGGAGCAGCAGTTCCTGTATGTGGCGAGCCGGAGCCCGGCGCGGGTGTGGATCCTCGACCGCAAGACACTGGAGCCCCTCGATTCATTTGGCCGCAACGGCGTGGCGCCAGGCGAGTTCTATGTCATGCACCACATGAATGTCGACTCCAAGGGAAACCTGTATGTCACTGAGGTCCAGGACGGCAAACGGATCCAGAAGTTCGTCTTCAAGGGAATGGTGCCGGCGCCGACGCATTAGGACGGGCTCACCGACATTGTCTCGCTGCAGGGCGGCCGGTGTGGTGGCCCCGGTTTGCCCTGCATTAGCCTAACCGGATCGTGAAAGTTCTCGGTCATGTCTGCCGGCAGCGGAGCGAGCACAAGCGCCGCGACTACCAAAGCCGCGAGCACAAAAGCCGCGACCACAAGCGCCGCGACGACATTACCGCGACCACATTAGCGGCACGTCTGCACCGTGCTATGCGGGCGCGAATTCCCCGAGAACAGGGAAAATTACAGCGAATTTCCCGATTTTGCGATCATTTAATTTTTCTCACAAATTACCGGCCTTACATCATCATCGCCGGAACTGCGGAACAGGGAGTTCATTTGCAAAAAGGATGGGAGTTTAGCCAGGTATTAGCATCATTACTTTGTAATCGAATGACAATCCGAGGGAGCGGATTCCAATCATATTGAACCGGAGACTATGGCGGGACTTGTTCCCCCGCACCGATCCCCCGGGACCTGACCCCGCACCTGTCCCCCGGGAGCCTGGCCCCCGGGACCTGGCCATCCACGTCTTTAAGCGTGAAGCCGGGCAAGAAAAAGTGCGACGCGACAAGCGCGGGCACCCGGCGAAGAGACAATTCCGTCGCATCGGCATGCAGACGGGGGGAGCGATTGACTCAAGCGAGAGCTTCTCTCACCATGACGGGCTCCCGCCCTACCGTGCCGGGCAAGCGGGGTAGGATCGGGTCGCGGGGACGAGCGGAGCAAACCGATGACCAAGCTTTTATTGATGTGCATCACGGCGGGGCTTTCGTGCTCTGTCACGGCTCTGTGGCCCACGCTCGTCGCCGAAGCCAGCGAACGCCAGGCCTCTTCCATACCCAACTTCGCGCCTGACCCCGGCACCGCCTGGACGCTGAACCGCCCTGCCCATGATGACTTCCTGCCGCCGCCCAGCGGGCCGGGCCCGGTCCTGGCCGACAAGGCTCATCCCTATGTTCCCAACGGTCAGGGCCAGCCGACATACCGGGTCGCCGACCTCACCAATCCTATCCTCAAGCCCTGGGTCATCGAGCGGATGCGAAAGGCCAATGATGAGGTGCTGGCCGGAAAGGTGCCGTTCATCGCCCGCGAGCGGTGCTGGCCGGCCGGCGTTCCGGGTCTCGACATCTACAACCGCGGCCAGCCGGTTCATTTCATTCAGACGCCCAAGATGGTCGTCTATATCAACGAGCTTTACGCGCAAATCCGCCACATCT
>JASHYD010001137.1 GCA_030043175.1 Xanthobacteraceae bacterium
ATCGCCGGCTGAGGGCGTCAAACCCGCAAGCTTTTTGGTCCAGATCTCTGCTTTATTCACCGCTCTCGGTCACCAACTCCCACCAGGCGATTGGAACGGATTTGGCCAGCGCGACCATGGCAGGCCATCGGGCTATGTGTGATTCCGGCACCACCAATCTTGCGCGCCAGCAAATATGTCAGGTGATGGTGCTGGTCGCCGAGGACCGCGGGGATCACCCCGCTGATGCCCAGCGGTCCCAGCGCCACCGCCACGGTGCTCGACGAGCGCCCGCCCGTGGGCGTAGGGCGAGCGCTGTCGAGATTTGAGGCGTTCTAAACTAGGTCTGCCACTCGCGGAACGGCCTGAAGGCCGGTCCCGAACCGCAGGCCACACAGTTCATCTCGTGGCCGCTGCGTATTGCGTCAGCTCGTTGCGGATGATCTTGCCGCCTTTCATCACAAACTTGACGTGCTGAAGCTCGGAGATATCCGCCAGTGGATCGCCTGAAACCGCGACGATGTCCGCGTACTTGCCTTTTTCGAGCGATCCGATCTCATCCTGCCAGCCCAATATCTCGGCGTTGACGATGGTGGCGGATTGGATCACCCGCACGGGGCTCATGTGCGCCTGCTTGACCAATGCCTCCAATTCGAGACCCTGCGTTCCGTGCGGAAAGGTTCCGCCGTCGACTCCGCTGCCGACCATAATCCTCAGGCCTTTGGTATTGCCCGCCATCGTGACGGCCTTCTCGATGATTGGAATCATGCGATACTTGCCGCCGGTATTTTTGTTGTCGTTGTCGTCCATATAGGGCTCGGTATAACGCACCAGCGTCGGGTCGTAGGCGAGGCCCTTGGCCACCATCATATCGGCTTGCTGCTGGTCGAGCCCAAAGGCGTGCTCGATGGTGTCGCAGCCGGCGATGATGGCATTCTTCTCTCCTTCGCCGCCGTAGACGTGGCAACCGGTCTTGTGCCCGAGGCGGTGGGCCTCGTCGATCAGCGCCTGCAAAACGGGCATCGGATAGGTCAAGACATATTGGGGCTCCCCGTTGGGGGCGAACGAATAGGCGCCGGTTGGAAACAGCTTGATCCAGTCGACGCCGTGCTCGACGTGCTCGCGCACCGCTGCGCGCGCTTCCTCGACCGAGCGCACCACGTTGCTGGCCAACGGGTTGGCGGGCCCGGTCGGAGGGTTGGCGCCCCATACAATACCGCGGCCCGAGACCCGAAAGCGCGGCCCGTCGATGCGGCCTTCATTGATGGCGTTGCGGATATCGACATCGCCATATCCGTTGCCATGCGAGCTCATGTCGCGCGCGGCAGTGAACCCCGCGTTGAGGTCCGCCTGCAGGTTCTGGAGGGCAATGAGAGTCGAGGTTTCCCGCGACATGCCAGGCTTTGGATTGTTGAACATGTGGGTGTGCGCATCGATCATTCCGGGCAGCACGGTTGCCTGGCTGAGATCGATCACCTGCGCGCCGGAGGGAATTTTGATCTGCGTCTCCGGGCCGACCTCGGCGATGCGCTCGCCCTGCAGCAGGACAATCTGCCGGCTCGCCATCTGGCCGGTCTTGCTGTCGAAGAGCTGGCCGGCGCGGATCGCAATGGTGCCGGGGGCAGGTACGCATTTGATGCTGCCACCGTCGGACCCATAGCACGGCGGCGCGCCCGCGCCCCGCCAGGGCTTTCCCGGCCCGCCCTCTTGTGCGCACAGCGCGGTCGCCAGCGCCGTCGCGCCCAACGTTCCAAGTACCCCCGCCTTCAATGCCGATGTGCAGCGCATTGCGTTATCCTCCGCACAAATACGATGTCCGATTCCATTTTCGGCCAACCTGGCCGTCCGGGTTAATACACCATTATACATTGAGGCGCGTGTCGCGTGGCCAGTGTTTTTCGCGGGCCGATGCCGAGTACCGGTGATCATTCGGCGCCCGACAACGTCCACGACTGGTGGGGCCGGACCGCGAGTGATGCAGCCCAACGTCAAAACCAGTGTGATATCAGGCCACCTCCCAAGCTGGACGAGCGCGCCTTTGCCACCTGCAAGTCATTCCCGTCGATCGAAACCTGCTTTAAGCTGCGGCATCGACGATGCGGCATGAATCCAGGGAGGTAATGCAAGATGGTAGGTCTCGTTCACACATTCAGGCGTGTCGCAAGTGGCGCTGCGGTTGCAAGTCTGTTATCCGTCGCTGCGCATGCAGACGAGCGTTTTTCCGAGCTGCGCCTCGATCAATTGACGCCGGAGCAGCAGCAGATGGCGGTGATGCTCAAAACGCCGCCGCGCAGCAGCGAACTCAATGGCGGGCCGTTCAACGCCTATGCGCGCAGCCCCGGCCTCGGCGTTTTGCTTCTGCATGTGAGCGATTACGTACGCTTTAACAGCTCGCTGCCGCCCCGACTGAGCGAGTTTGCCATCATGATCGCGGCCCGCCAATGGTCGCAGCCCTATGAGTGGCGCGCACACTATCCGCTGGCGGTCAAGGGGGGCCTTGATCGCCAGATTCTGGTCGACCTCGGCGCCGGCAGAAGGCCGCAGAGCATGAAGGAGGATGAAACCGCGGTCTACGACTTCTGTACTGAGCTCTATCGCGACAAGAATGTCAGCGACGGCGCATTCAAAGCTGCGCTTTCCAGGTTTGGTGAGCGTGGCATCATGGATCTGATCGGGATCATCGGCTACTACGACATTGCCTCAATGGCCCTGATCGTGCAGAAGACGACCGCCAAGCCCGTCGAGGAGGCACCGCTGCTGTCGCTGACGCGATGACGGGAAGGGAGGGGTTAGGGGGGCCCGTCAACTGAAACGGCCCCGCTTGCCCGACGATTGACTCTGTTGTCGTCCGGATTGCGAGACGCCGCTTTGCGTTCCGCAATCCGGGATCGGCACTTCGATTGATGGCAATGGCGTCGGGATTCAAATGAAATCATGATCGGGCAGACCGGCCCCGATTGGTTTGTGAATCGATCGGCGAGCCAACAGGACACTCAATGCCGCAAATCCGTTTTGAATTCGCCACGGTCGCGATGGAGGCAGAACTCCTCGACACGCCGACTGCAAAAGCGATCTTGGCCGCGCTGCCGATTACATCCTCTGCGCTGACCTGGGGCGAAGAAGTGTATTTCGGCGTTTCGGTGGAGGTCGCACGCGAGAAAACGGCGCGTGCCATCGTAACACCGGGCGAGATCGCCTACTGGCCTGACGGTCCCGCCATTGCCATTGGCTTCGGCCGCACGCCGATCAGCCAAGCCGACGAAACGCGACTCGCGAGCCCGTGCAACGTATTCGCCCGCGCGCTCGGCGACGTGAAGACGCTCGCCGCCGTGAAGGCAGGGACGACGGTGAAGGTCAGCGTGGTGGGGTGATCGGCAATCCAGCCCCTGCTGAAGCGAACTGATCTGCGGCTTCATCGGCTTGATCACGCCAGCGCGATGCGACGCCAGATTTTGCGCTCCTCCATTTCCAAGGCCTGGGCATTCCAAAAAGGCTCCGGCTCGAAGCCATCACGAAATTTTCACCGGATCGCGTGCAGTCTCAACCCGCCGAGGTTGGCCTCCCAGGACTCCGCCATCCGCTGCGCGGCGCCTTTTTGCTGAGTTCCTTGCCATGTCGAGTGCGGCGCAACCGCTGCGGCCTTGCCGCCACGTCATCGCGTGATCCGTGATGCCACTGTCAATAGGTTCTCACCCCCGCCCCACGAACGGCATCTGGTTTGCCATCACGGTCATGAACAGCACGTTTGTCGACAGCGGCAAGTTGGCCATGTAGACGATGGCGTCGCCGACATGCGCGGCATCCATGCGCGCCTCCTGCATCATGCGCCCGTCGGCTTGCATCACGCCGACGCCCTGCACCATGCGCTCGGTGAGCGGCGTGGCGGCATTGCCGATGTCGATCTGACCGCAGCAGATGTCGAACGGACGGCCGTCCAGCGCGGTTTGTTTGGTGAGCCCGGTGATGGCATGTTTGGTCGAGGTGTAGGCCACCGTCATCGGGCGCGGCGTATGGGCCGAGATCGAGCCGTTGTTGATGATGCGCCCTCCACGCGGCGTCTGCGCCTTCATGATGCGGAACGCTTCCTGGGTGCAGAGGAACGGCCCGGTGAGGTTGGTGTCGACCACCGCGCGCCATTTGTCGAGCGGCAGGTCTTCGATGGGCACCGCGGGTGCGCCGATGCCGGCATTGTTGAAGAGCAAATCGAGCCGGCCGTGGCTGGCCTTGACGGCAGCAAACAGCGCCTTGATGGAGGTGGGGTCGGTGATATCGGTCGGCACCACCATGCTGCGTCCCTGCGCAGCTGCGCCTTCCGCCGCCACTTCTTCGAGCCTGTCTTTGCGGCGGCCGGCGAGCATCACGAGGTAGCTTGCCTTCATCAGAGCGAGTGCCGCAGCCCGGCCAACGCCGGTGCCCGCGCCTGTGACGAGTGCGATCTTCGGTGTGGTCATGTGGTCTTTGCCCCTCGCGTTGGCTTGCGTCTCGGTAGGGAGCGCGGAATACCGCATACGATGCCGGCATCGGCACCGCAAGCGCCGTCAATGGTGCACCTGGCACGCGAGGCAGCGCTTGGTTTCGTTAGAAGCACGTTGCGAAGTTCGGCGGTCAGGTTCCGCGCAAGCAACGATGAGCGCTCGTGTTTCAGCCGACCTTAAAAAAACCGAGGATGACCAAAGAAACGTTCCCTTCGCATCGACGTTAAACCATGCACTCAACACGAAAGCGGAGCCATTCCGCAGGAGATGAGATCATGTGGAACAGCAAAAAATGCGCAGTGATGGCGGTTCTCGGCGTGGGTCTCACGGTTGCGGCGGCTACTCCCGCTTCCGCTTGGTGGCCCGGTGCTTACGGTAACGCCTGGGGCTGCGGCTATTACGGTTACGCGCCAGCATCCGGTTACGCCGGGGGTTGCGGATACGGCGCTTACGGTTACGCGCCGGCTTATGCCGGGGTCTATAGCTACGGCTGGCCCTACGGTACCGTCGGTTACGGGGGCTGGGGCGGTTACGGCTATGCCGGTTCGCACGGTTATGCCGGTGGTTGCGGATACGGTGCGTACGGTTATGCGCCGGCGTTTGGGGCGTTCGGTTACGGCTCTGCTTACCATGGGCACGGCTGTGATGCGCGCCACCTGCACGGCCACGGTGGTTATGCTTTGGCGTACGCTCCGCGATCCTCCTATCACGGAAATTAGGTCTCTGCGTCCAACCCGAATCTTTCAGCGCGGCGCCACGTTGCTGCTATGAAGCAGATCGCGCATGGCGGATAAGGTCGAGAACTCGCGCACTTTCTGGCAAAACCAGCGAAAGCTACATCAGCTGTAACGGCGAGTGCACAGCGGTCCGGACACGCAAACCCGACGAGACGAGCGCGGTGCATGCATTGCGCTCGCGTCAAGGGGAATGCCAACCGGCTCCGCCATCATGCGTCGCCCGCCCGGCGTCTCGCGAAGATAAAAGCGCGCCATCGTGCGAGCCGATCTCTTGCAAAACCCGTGACGGACAGGCTCGCGTTCGCGACCGACCTCGGCTCAAGTTGACGGTCGACCTAGGCGGTCACGCCGTCGCCAATTCGATCACTTGCGGCGTCGGCAGTTCGGCGTAGAGCAACGCGATTTCGTGTTGACGAAAGGCGATCGCGCCGCGCTGGTTGACGTAGCCCTTGTCGGTGATCTCATCGGCGTCGATCGACGGCAGATCGGGCAGCAGCAACAGCCGCGCGATGCGCTCCGAGGAGCCGGGATGCGCTGCGTTCCACCGTGTCAATGCGCGGCGGACGTGATCCCGGATAGCGGGATGCCGGGCAAGCTCGGCGAGACTCAAGTTGTCGCTCCCCGCCAGATGCTGACATCCGACCTGGTTCAGCCAGGCGAGCATGCCGACGAATGGCAGGTTTTCGCCGATCACAACGGCATCCTGCAGCGCAGGCGATGCGGCGGCGAGCACGCCGACCCGTAATCCGCCGACATGGACCCAAGTGCCGGTCGCGAGCTTGAAGTCTTCAGCCAGCCGACCATCAAACATCAGGCCCTTGGTGAAATCGTCGGCGTCGGCGAAGCGCACGGCATCCCCCGGGCAATAAAAGCCCTCCTCGTCGAACGCGGAAGCGCTCAGGTCCTCCCGCTTCCAGTAGCCGGGCGTCACATTAGGGCCGCGCACCCGCACTTCAAGCTTGCCGAGGCGAGGCACGAGCTTCACCTCGACGCCGGGCGCCGGCACACCGATCATGCCGGCGCGGTCGGTCAAGAAATGGGATGCCGTGGCAAGCGGCGCCGTCTCGGTGGTGCCCCAGGACGAGGTCATCGGAATGCGCGTGCCGATCGACCGGACGGCTGCCGTCTCTAGGCGCGTCCACAGGTCCTGCTGCAGCGCCGCACCCGCATAGAAGATGAATCGAAGCTTGGCAAAGAAGCTCTTCGCCAAGGCTCCGTCGCGTTCGAGATGGGGCAAGAGAGCCGCAAAGCCGGCAGGTACATTGAAATAAACGGTCGGGGAAATCTCTGAGAGATTGCGCACGGTCTCGCCGACCAGCGCCGGTGTCGGCTTGCCGGCATCGATGTACAGGGTGCCCGCATGGCGCAGCACGAGGTTGAAATTGTGGTTGCCGCCGAAGGTGTGGCTCCACGGCAGCCAGTCAACAAGCACGGGCGGCTGGTCAGCGAGAAACGGCCAAATCTGGGCGATCTGCTGTTGATTGGCGGTCAGCATCCCGTGCGTGTTGATGACCGCCTTGGGAAGCCCGGTCGAGCCCGAGGTAAAGAGAAATTTTGCGATGGTATCGGCATTGCTCGACGCCACCGCCCGCTCGACGGCGCCGCCCGGCTTGGTGGCAGCGAGCGAGGCGAGCGAGGTCACGCCCTCAAGCTGCGCGGCGTTATGGCGCGCCACAATCGCGGCGCCAGCGCAATTGAGGGCACCGAGCGCTTGAGCGAACGGTCCGGTATCTTCCACATAGATAAGGCTCGGGCGAAGCAGTCCGGCGATATGCTTGAGCTTGGCGTAATCGCGGCTCTGCAGCGAATAGGCGGGCGACACGGGAGCAATCGGAATACCCGCCGTGTAGCCGGCGAGCATCAGCAGCGCATGATCGATACTGTTTGCCGATAGAACCATGATAGGCCCCTCGGCCGGCAAGCCGCGCTCGA
>JASHYD010001138.1 GCA_030043175.1 Xanthobacteraceae bacterium
CGCCCATGTCGAAGCTGGTCAGGCCCTCGATCCCACGCTGTTCGAACAGCTTGTGCCAGTTGCGGATCGTGTCGTCGTTCAGCAACAACGCGTCGGCAACTTCCTGACAGCTCCAGCCGTCATCCAAGAGCACCAGGGCATTGGCGCGGCGCGTCAAACGAGACGCCGCCGACCCATCGCGCGCCAGCGCGATCAGCCTCCTGCGATCCTCTGCACTGAGAAAGCCACCCCGAATCATGCTCCCATCGGAATCCACCAAGATGCGAAAGGCAAGAAATTTTCACGAGACTTCAATGAGTCAGGGTATATCAATTCTAATTGCCAGCTCGCAAGATTGCGCCAACCTGTCCGAGATGAGCTGGTGCTGGCCGACCGAACGGCAAATCGGGATTATGTAGCCGACGAGCTTAATCGGTGCTTTGCCAGATGCCGGCCAGCCCGCCGCACGAGAACTCGAACAACAAACGACGTTGCGATCGGCGAAGCGATTGGCGGCGGCGAGCACAGCGTGGCCGATCAGAACTTGCGAAATCGCGAGGCTGCGCCGATCGACACTGCAGCAGGTTACGGCTGTTAGTGACAAGTGCGTGCTGCGGAAAATCCGCGCGCACGTTGCACCTGCGGGCACGACCTCCCGGCAAGCCGCCACCGAACGTGGGCGACGCCGGGCGGAACGCGTGCGCCTGGCCCAGGGCTCGCTATACCCCGGCTCCGGCGGCATTAACTGATTGCGACGCTTGGGTGACCTCCGTAAGGCGGCTTGCCAGCCACTTGAAACCCGGCTTATGGCGAACTCCTGGAATGTCGACCACTTGATTAAAAGTAAAATACTAGCGCTTCATCCAACTGTTCGCAATCACGAATTATTCTCCGTGGCGCAACAAATTTATTCATATAAATCTGTATGTTACATATGACAACTTGATCATTCGGCGTCATCCGATATCATGCGAATGCCGCTGATGGTTCGGACACGAGCCGGACACAAGACTAATGAAACTCAGTGAGGACATCGTCAAGTCGCTGCCCGTTCCCGAGGTGGGAAACCGCGTGCATTATTTTGCCGGGGCGGTCGTAGAAGACGGCAAGGTGCCGCGCGGGTTCGGCATCAGGGTCACGGCCGCCGGTGTCCGATCGTTCGTGATGAATTACAGCATTGCGCGTCGCGAGCGCCGCTACACCATCGGGCGATGGCCGGACTGGTCGGTGCTCCGCGCCGTCAAAGAGGCCCGCGACCTGCGTCAGCGTATCGACCGCGGCGAAAATCCGCTGGACGGTCGCCGCAAGCAGGACGGAGCCACCACCACGCTAAAGGCTATCTGCGAGGAATACATCAAGGGCGACGGCAAAAGCCTCCGCACTGCTGAATGGCGCGAACAGGTTCTCAAGCGGCTGGTCTATTCCGAGCTTGGCGCCAAGCGGATTGGCGATATCAAGCGCAGCGATATCGTCCGGTTGCTCGACAAAATCGAAGACGAAAATGGAGCGACGATGGCAGACCGGACGCTTGCCGTTGTGCGCAGGATCATGAACTGGCACGCCCTGAGGTCGGACGATTTCCGCAGTCCCATCGTCCGTGGTATGGGACGCGTGAACCTGAAGAAACGCGCTCGCGTGCGCGTTTTGATCGATGAGGAATTGCGCGCGGTATGGCATGCGGCGGAAGCCTCTACAGGACCATTTGGCCGCTTGGTTAGGTTTATCCTCTTGACCGGCGCGCGGCGCACAGAAGCCGCCGCAATGGCCTGGATAGAGCTTGGTGGCGAATGGAGGTTGCCGGGTGCCCGCAACAAAACGAAGGTAGATTTGGTTCGGCCGCTCAGTGCCGAGGCGCGCGCCGTCTTGCCGGCGAAGGTTGATGGGTGCGATTATGTGTTCACCACGGACGGCGCGAAGCCGATATCGGGATTCACGAAATTCAAACTTGCATTCGATAAAGCATCCGGCGTCACCGGCTGGACGTTGCACGATTTGCGCCGCACTGCGCGTTCGCTGATGAGCCGAGCAGGTGTGCCCGCAGACCATGTCGAGCGTTGCTTAGGTCATATTATGCCCGGCGTCCGCGACGTTTATGACCAATACGAGTACCTTGAAGAAAAGCGCGATGCGTTCAACAAACTCGCGGCATTGATTATGGAAATCATAAACCCGACGATGCGCAGCCCCGACGAAAACGTTCTAGAACTCATAGCCGCAGAGATGGCCAAGATCGAAGCTGAAGCAATTACCCGCTGAACGGCGGGCAGTTCATTCGCTCGGGGCGTTGCAAAGCCGCTGCCGCAAGCCACGCGGCGTAACCTTGCCAGGTCCCCGCTGCTGCGGGCGCCGCTCTTTTTTGTCCGCCGCGGCCAGGTATTCGTCAAAGTAATCGTTTGGCGGCTGTCCGCCCTTTACTCGAAACAATTCGCGCTGAGATCGCAAGCTGTCCAGCTGTCGGGGCGCGGCTATCGCCGCGCGACTGGCAAGCCGCAACGGCGCGATCAGTGAAAATTTGGGAATGCGTCAGGGTCTGCCGCATCGAAGATGACGGACGATGATAATTATCGCCGACACGCTCAGTCAACCGACCCGCCGAGCGTCCTCGCTCTCACAAGTAGTCCCCAACTGCCCGCGGGTGCTCCGGGTCGGCTCCGGTGGCTGACGTTGACCCTCGGGTTTAAGGTTGTCCGTGAGCCCTGCAATTCGTTCGGGCCGGAGAACCTGAATAGAGCATTGCTCTCGCCCAGCGTGATGGAGGCGATCGCGAGCAAATTGCCGTCCTTCTTGAGGGCCGTCGCCTTGTAAGCGCGATCGCGCTTTCGGTCGTTGGTGTCGTCTTGCGATATGTTCAGGCCCGGCCGTGATCCAATGCGAAGCGATCTCAAGTGACGCCAGCGAGCGCGATATCAGCCTCGCGGTGACGATCCGGCGCTGGATTCCCGATGACGGAGGTCGGTGCCCTAATGTGGATCGACACCGACGCGAGAGTCGTCTAAACGCCCTGGCGGCAAGGACTGCAGGGGTGGCCCGAAAAGGCCGCCTCTTTTTTTGCGAATCCCTCGAACCTCTCATCCGCTGCCGAACACCAATAGGCGCCTCCTTCCCTGGGATGGCACCCAACTTGCCCCGCTCCGGCGGGGCTGTCTTTTTTCCCCGGATTCCACCAATGATTTCAGTATAATCAACTTACAGTCATGACGGACGCAAGCTAATATGGGGTTCACGGTAAAAAAATACCCAATAGATTTCGAACCCGCCTTGCGGGATTCACGTTTCCTGGCAAGCCAACTGTCCGGTAAAATAGCACCGCGGTTGGCCTAGCCGACTCGGGAAATCGTACCACGTGCGGTGCGCCGGCAACGGATCGCAAAAGCGTGGCTCGATCTCCTTCTGAGGTCGGGAGCTGCTCTGAGCGAGCGAGTAACCTTTAGATACAGTCCTGTGTGCCGCCGGATTTGCGAGATCGTGGATTTTCGGCGCCCATATTCCGAAAAACAAGATTTGTAATAAGGGGTTATACCGGTCATCCCCAGAGTTATCCACAGTATCGTGACGTACTCTGGATTGCGATTTAAGGGTGGTTTGGCGCCTATTTTGGCGCGAAAGGCGCGATGCCGACGCCCCGCGTTTGAGGGACCCCGTCACACGTCGCGGCGGCGAATGGACCGCGTTACGCGGCGAACAGGCACGTTCGCGTGTACCGCACAACCACAGGAAGCGCTTGCCGCTTATTTTGGGAAGCAGAGACGCCGCCCCCGGCGATAGGGTGCGGCGGCGCCCTCCGATAATTTGGGGCGGAAGGCCGGGATCGACACGTTGGCGTTTCTTCACGCGAAGCCCCGCCTGCCCATCCCGTGGACCGGATCCGGCCGCCGCCGGGGTGGGAGCGCTGCGCGCAAAGACGGAGGGGAACCGCGCGCTTATCAAAAACGGGGCCGTAAAACCCCCGCCTTTAGGCGTGGCGATACAAGGCGCGACTTGTATATTAGACGTCGGGTTTGCCACATCTAAGGAATGTTGACAGCCACCCGAATGCGGCTCTACCCCAACCAAAGCCAAGCCAAAGCGCTGGCCGTGCAGTTTGGGTGCGCCCGGTGGGTATTCAATCAGGCGTTTGCTTTCTCCCAGCAAACCTATCGGCAGACCGGCACAGGGTTGAACTATCAAGCTCATGCGACCCGCTTGCCAAAGCTCAAGCAAGAGCACGATTGGCTGGAGGAGGCCGACAGCCAAGTTTTGCAGGCGTCGTTGCAAAACCTCGCGGCGGCATTCGATAATTTTTTCCAGAAACGGGCTAAATATCCCGGATTCAAGACCCGCCATGGTCGGCAATCGATCCAGTATCCTCAACGTGTGAGGGTCGAGGACGGCCGTATTCGGCTGCCTAAGGTCGGACTGGTCAAGACTGTGGAGCATCGCCCTCTGGAGGGGCCCATTAAGACCGTGACGATTTCGCGGGAGACGTGCGGCCACTACTACGCTTCGGTCCTGACGGAAGATGACCGGCCGATCCTGACCGCAGTCCTGCCCGAGGGTGGGAGGTTCACCGGCATTGACGTTGGGCTGAACAACTTTGCCGTCACCGGCAAGGGGCAGCACTTCGACAAACTCTCAAGTCGAAAGGAACTTCAAGCGAAAGCAACGCAAACTGTCTCGAAAAAAGAAAGGCTCCAAGTCGAGTGACAAGGCACGGCATCTCGTTGCCCGATGTCACGAGCGGGTGAAGAATACCCGCAAAGACTTCCTGCACCAACTCTCTCGAAAGCGGGTTGACGAAAACCAAGCGCTGGCTGTCGAGGACTTGTGCGTGAAGGCTATGGTAAGGGCACCGAACATGGCGAAAGCCATCTCGGACGCAGGATGGGGGACGTTCGCCCGGTTGTGCCAGTGCAAGGCGGAACGGGCGCAGAAGCCATTCTTGCGAACAGGAAGGTTTTTCCCGTCGTCACAATTGTGCAATTGTTGCGGTTGGCGCAATAGCGGATTGGAGCGCGGCACACGGACTTGGATGTGTCTCGGGTGCGGTATTTTTCACGACCGGGACGAGAACGCGGCGCAGAATATCGGCCTTGAGGCCGACCGAATCTGGGCCTGTGGAAGACGGACTCCTGCGGGTGGAGGCAATGTCAGACATGGGCGTCGGCGTAAGCTGGCGCATCGTGCAGTTGCCGCTGAAACCCGAAGCCCCCGGCTTTAGCCGTGGGGAGCACTTCACACGAGCTTCGGCAAGGCGGCCCAACGGTTCCAGTGCCTTCGTGCTTGGCCCGCAGCCGCTTA
>JASHYD010000113.1 GCA_030043175.1 Xanthobacteraceae bacterium
CGAGCAGGATCCTTTTGCCCTCTGCACTACCGCTAAGCCTTGGCGGATGCCAACGCCGGTCTCGGCTGTCGCACGGCCTACACGCTCGACCGAGCGGCGATTCGGCAAAACCGCGCGACGAATGCTTCTGGCTTAGGCGTTCAGGGGGGACTCATATTGCTCCTTGATATGCTGGTCTTTAAAAACTATTTTTGTGCCGCTCTATGTCTGGAACCGATCACGTTCGGAGAGGTCACGTGCTGAAAGCTTTTGGATCTGTGCTGTTGGTAGCCTGCGGACTGGCGATCACCGCCGCCCCGGTGCGCGCGCTACAGATCGTGGTCACGCAAGTGGACAAGAACACCGATGGGTCCATGACCTACCACTTCGCCATCAAGACGGATCAGGGCGAGACTTTAACGCCGGGCGAGTCGAAAGAGACCAGTGATTTCGTGACCGTCTACAATTTTTACGGCCTGGTCGAGGGGTCGGTGAAATCCCCGCCGGGTTGGGAATTCTCGTCCGAAGAGTTCGGCCGCACCCCGTATTGGAATGGATACCCGCTGGTAATGCCGGTGGATGTTCCGGGTACGCCGAACCTGACCTGGACAGTGACGAAGCCGGTCTCCGCGGGGGCGCAGATCGACGGTTTCACGGCGACCACCCGCGTGAGCGGGATGGTGTACGGCGAGTACACGGCACAGGTCACGCGCGAGTCGCCTCCTATCAAAGGCGCCGCTGCCGGAACACCGGCGGCGGAGGCATTGGTGTCCAAACAGGCCCTTATCGGCTGGCTTGTGACACCGAGTTTCCTCGCTGACGTGAAGTAATGATTCAGTCAGAGACTCTTCCGCCGAGTTTCTGCGGCGGAAAACCAAGTAAGCTTGGCGACCTCGGGACGGGTCAAAAAGCCATCGGTGTCAGCAGACCTTCGCTCGAGACACTTGTCGAGGCCCGTTACGCAACCTCAATCTCGGTTGCGGCATTGCGATGGTGTCGCTTAGAACCTCCGCCCAGACCCCGGTGTCCCACCATGCCGCCGAGCAGCACGGCGGAAGGTGCCGATTGCGCCAAACGGTTACGGCGTCAGTCGCCGCCCGACGTGGAGGGCATTTTCCAAGCTCGTCGATCGAGGCGGAAGGCTACGGCCGCACCCGACGCGTCGCTGATTCGTACCACTTGGCGGCACCGGTTTGCATCTGGCGGGTGTCGCTGCACACGCGAGCGGCGGGGCCAACGCTGGCTGCCTTGAGGAAAAGGAAAAATGGGGAGAGGAGCGGCCGGAACCGGCTAACTCAAGTAATGCCACCCCGCACCGGCGTCACTTGCCGGCCGGTCCAGAGAGGAGGGTAATGCAAGCATCGACCTGCGACGGCAGCGAGATGCGTGCCGGAAACAGGGCGTCAGGATCAGCGTCGGCCTGGCGACACTGCAACGCGCGAGTGATCAACGTCATGTCGAGCCGCGCCAGACACGCTTCGCCGACGAATGCCACGGCTTCACCGTTCGAGCCCATACGACCCGTCATCCAGCTGTAGCAGAATCGCGCCGGATAAAGGAGCGTCCGCAAAAATGCCTTGCGATCTTGCGGCTCCAGGATTTCGGCGCTCGCGAAGCGCTGCACCGAGGCCCTCCAGTTCGCAAATGGCGCGTCGGCGAGGTAACGCCTGATCTCTTCGTGCGAGGGGCGCGCCGGTCGCACCCGATGGTGCTCCGTCAGCGCAAGCGCATGATCGAGGTAATCGACGCGATCCAAAGGAGGAAATCGGCCGCGACTAAAGTGGCGATCGGTCCAGAAAACGGAAAGCCTCGACGCCAAATCGGCTGACAGCGCAATCGCCTCGCCACGAACGCGATCGAGCGTTTGTGGGGGTAGCCCGGCCTCGGTAACCACGGCGATATCGATATCACTGTACCGCCGGCTGAATCCACCGTGGGCGAGGCTGCCCATGAGGTAGACTCCGAGCAGTTCGGACCCGAGCTCCGCTTGCCAGGATGGAACAAGGCGGTTGGCAAAATCAATCGCGGCAGCGCGGGCGGAATAATCTGTGGTTCTATGCGTTCTATGCATGGGATAGTTGCGAGGCAGCGCTCAATGCCTTAAACGTTGCCATACCAGAGCAGACCGGTGCGCCAAGTTACGTATGTAGCCGACGTTGGGAAACGCGCGACGATGTCACGGACCACGGCCGGGGACCGCAGCGACGGCCTGATGCTCCTGCGGGCCTCCTTCACCTCACGACCAAGTTCAAACCGTCGCCAATGCGCGGTGGAAGCTCCAGCCAGGGTGCACCACAGCCTCGGCGGATCGCCGACCGAGCACGCAACTCGCGATCTCTGGCGGCCGTGCGGCGATCTCGGCTCAAGGCGATAAGAAGCCAACGCAAGCCGGAGGGCGGCCGGGGTTAATAACGCTCCCTTGTTGGCAGGATCAACCGAACATCGGCCCTGCCGTTGAACTCAAAAATCCGGCCTCTCGGCCTGAGGCATCGACGCCAAACCCTGGTTAAAGAAATCCCCGTTGTTCTCGGCACACATGGCGGGCGAGAATGGCGCGTTTTCGACCCGGCGCCAGCGTTGTACCGCCGTCCAGGGCTCCGTAAACGCACCCGAATCCTCGACAAAGACGGAAACGTCCACCGTCTGGCCATCGGCTGCTAGTTTCCAGCGCTCCACCACATGGAGCCGGTCGGTGTGTGGCGTCCGGTAATTGTCGACAAAGACCTTTTGTGAAAGACCGATAGTGTCGATGACCAGCGTGTCGCCGTTCTCGTAGTGGCCGACCGATTCTCCGTACCAGGAGGGTTCCACATTCTTCGAGTGGAACGCGTTCAAATAGATATGTCGAATCTCCGGCCGGCCCTGGCCCAAAACCACGACCTTCTCGGTGGTCTGCAGGAAAAAGAACGGCTCGACCAGCGAATGCGCGTCGAAGCCCGGCACACCCACCGGCCAGCAACGCTCGCGCGCACGAAACGGAACCTTGCCGGCAAGGACCTGGTCATTCGCCTTCTTCATCGATGGGATGGTCCAGCGCTGCAAGATCGGATTGGAAAGATCGGCGACCCGATAGGTTGGCTGCCCGCCGAAGCCGTTCGGCACGTAGGGATGGGCCTTGTCAAAAGTAACGGGGCCCGGCCCCCCGGAAGGCGGGGGAAGCAGATCATCCACGCCAAACGCGTGGTCGAGCACCCAGCCGGTCGTGCTGGTTGGGGCGAAATCCGGAACCACCCGTTTTCCGTCGGCGGCCAATGCTACGCCTGACGTGCATAAGAGACCAACCAGGAGACCGATCGAATCGGGTTTGATTATCATCATGATCGCCTCATTCCAGAAATCGTAGCTGGCACCCACGCCTTGCAAGGCGCGTACCACCGACGACCGTGTGCCGAAGCTGCATCACCGGGCGACTTACCGCAAGAAGCTCTCGCTTCC
>JASHYD010000114.1 GCA_030043175.1 Xanthobacteraceae bacterium
GAGGTTGAGCGGCGGTTGCCCGGAAATTGCCGTCACGTGATGGATACCGCTCATCTCAAGGTCCTTTCGCGAGCGCTTGTGGAGCGGCCGGTGCCTCCAATGGTCCGCCATCATCACGCGGGATCGCGGTAGCGGCACCGACCGCGACCGGGACGGCCAGGCACCAAAAGCCGAACCAATAGTGCAGAAGAGCGGATACCGCACAGCCGGCGGCAAACCAGAAGATGCCGCGAACCGTCCGGCTGAAGCGTGCGCGAATGGCGGCCGCATCAGTGACTGGTGTGCCGCGCAACAGATCGACGGCGTCAAGCACGGCCTGGGTGGTGTTGCCGGTCATCAGCGTTGTCGGGGGAATGTGAGCGAGATGCACGCGCTGTACCGCATTCTGGATCGCCATGCCGGCGATGCCGGCAAGGCCGGTCAAGAGCGCCGCCGGCGAGTCGCTGTCAGGAAACGGACCAAGCGTCACCGCCAGCAAGAAGAAGGCGAGAAGGAAGATCACCTTGACGACAAGAAACACACGGAGCGCATCGATTCCTTTGCTTCTCAAAGCCGCACCCGCAACGCGCGCTACCGCGATCACTGCAATGAACTCGGGAAGTGCGATGAGCTTGGCGATCACCCCATGGGTGCCGAACACCAGCGCGGCGCCCAGGGTCACGAAGTTTCCCGTGACGTGGGCGGTGAACAGACCCTGTAGGCCCAGGAATCCGGCCGTATCGACAAAGCCGCCGTTGAAGCTCAACAAGGCTCCGATGCCAATCGGCTTCATTGTCGTAGCGTTGCGCCAAAGCTCATTCTTTTGCGTCACCTCGTCCGTGGCAATTGCGCGTCGGGCGATGCGCCAACCCTCGGCGGTGCGCCGAAGTGTCTGCTCGATGGCCGCTTGCGCGAAAGGCGTTGCCGCTCCCGGCACAGCGATGACGAGCTTGGAGCGAGCAATAGCTCCGTCGGCTTCGTCCGTGATCGCTATATTGCGTGTCAGGTGTTGCGATCCAGCTGGCTCACATGCCCAAACCGCTTTGACGGCCGCGCGGATCGCGACGC
This sequence comes from Xanthobacteraceae bacterium, assembly GCA_030043175.1. The sequence goes on from JASHYD010000114.1 coordinate 1,048, forward strand.
GGCCTTCGGCGCGACCCTCGCTTCCATCCATGATTCCATCTTCGGCGTACAGCGCGGCATAGCCCGCTTCGTCGCGGCGGGTGGCGGCCTCGTCAGCGCTCCGCACGAGGTCCTCGATTGCCCGGCGGTCTGTCGCGTTCAACATACGAGTCTCGCGGCGGTCAAGCCGACCGGGCTGCGCGCGACATCGCGGCGCGCAAGTCTGACTCAAAGACGCTCTTCGGCAGCATGCAATGCACCGCCCGCGGTGGCACCGACGTGTAGACGCTGCCGGTTTGATTTGAATATTGCGTAACGCGAAAACTCGCGGCCATACTGCACAGCGGATAAACGTCACGCGGATCCATCTTGGCCGTTCGGCCGGTCCACTCGATCATTCCGCGCAAGCAGGCGACCAAGGCGGCATCAAGCGTATCGGTAGCGAAACCAAATCCGATCCAGTGCGTCGGCGTCTCCACCATAGGACCGTCCAGTGGCACGTTCTTGTGCAGCACGAACTGAATGCGCATGTCCTCCATGGCGGTCTCGATGCCGGTCTGATCGACGACGCCGTCGCCTTGTGCGGCGACCGAAGCGCTGGTCCAGAACAGACCGCCGCTGCGCTGTACCGGTAAGAGCAGCGCCGTGCCGACGACCATTTCCGGCAACGCGAGATTGCCGCCGTAAGCGCCGGCGAGGATGCCGCTGACCGGCTTGTCGTCTTTCGGCTGCACCGCCGCGATGTCCTGAAACGGGGCCAGCGGAATGGTGACGCCATCGACGAACCCCGTGCTGCGGCGCTCGGCATCGAAGCGGAAATAATGCACATAAGGCTTGTCGAAATCGTGCGGCAGCGCGCCGACGCCGAGCGGAAACGAGTTCCAGCCCCAGTCGATCGGCCGCAGTTTCAGCCAGCGCATCTCGAGAACATCGCCCGGCTCGGCGCCACGCACCGCGACCGGGCCGACGTTGGAGTAGGGGCCGGACGGATAGCGTTTGCGGATCGGCTCGCGCTCGTCGAAGGACAGGCCGTATTTCGCTTCATTGCCCCACACCGTCCAGGTGTTCGGGTAATGAACGATGTCGCCTGAATCGATGGTGAGTGCCGGCGGACGCGCCGGATCGAGCACGCCCATGCTCACGGTGTCCTTGGTCGACTCCAGCACGTGAGTTTTTCCGGCGGGCACGCTCGGCAGGCTTTCCGACTCGTCCATGGCGAAGGCCTTTCGTGAAGCGATCGCGGCTGCGCCCGTTAGGAGCCCAGCCGCCATTTTCAGAATGGAACGGCGATATGTTTGCGTATTCAAGATCACCTCGTCGATTGCATCCACGTTGGCGAAAAGACCTCACACGGCCCAGCAGGTGCGGCGTGCTATCGGGGCGGCATCCTTTCTGGAAAGCGGGGAATAAAGCCGTCCCTGTTGGGCATTTGCACTTTGGGCAATGTCTGCGCGTTGATCGCCTGCTTGGCGTCGATCAGCTTGTTCTGGGCGAGAATGTACGCGGTCAGCGCATAGACCTGATCGTCGGTCAAAGATCGCGGCGACGTCCACGGCATGGACCGGCGGATGTAGTCGAACAGCGTCGTGGCGTACGGCCAGTAATTGGCGATAGTGAGTGTCGTGTCGTCGATGCCGTTGCGCTTCACGTCGCTGACTACGGGCGGTGCCGCCGGGGCGCCGCTTGTCGTCGTCGTTGCGCCTTTGCCGCCGTCGCCGTGACAGGCTGAACACTGTTCGGCGAAGATCGAGGCCCCTTGATCGGACGTACCGCTGCCGGCGGGCAGGCCCGCGCCACTCGGCTCGACGTCGATATCCCACGGCGCGAAGTCGCCGGCATTGATTGGCTTGCCGAGGTTCGGACCGGCGGCGAACGCCGCGCTGGCACCGCTGGCGACCGTAACGATCGCAACCGCCAAGCAGCGGAGCTTATGCGTAGACATGTGTCACCCGCCCTTTCTGGTCGACCGCCCAACTCGTGACCCCGTTGTAGTGGTGATTTTCGAACGCAAGCAGCGGCGGCACCGACGGCAGTTCGCCGCGTGCCGCGACAAACTGCGCGCGCGTCGGCTGCGAGTTGCCGCCCTCATCCCACGCTCGGCTTTGCAGAATCGCGGGGCCACCGTTCCATTGCCAAGGCATGCGAAAGCGCGTGAAAGCCATGCTCAGCACCGGTTCCTGCAGCGCTGCCTCGCCCCAGCTTTGTCCACCGTCGGCCGACACCAGCACTTTGGTAATCGGGCCGTTGCCCGAATAGGCGACACCGGAAATCTCGTACAGGCCGGGCTGCTGCAAATTCAGACCCGGTGACGGTTTGGTGATGAACGATTTGACCTCGTTGACGAAATAAAAGTTGTAGGCCTTCCCGTTCGGCAACGGCTCAGTGTAAATCTGCGATTCCCAATAGCTGAAGGCCGGCTCCGGCAACAGCTTTATCCGTCGTAAGTATTTGATGTTCATGTTGCCTTCATAGCCTGGCAGCAGCAATCGCATCGGATAGCCATTGCCGGGCATCAGAGGCTCGCCATTCTGGTAGAGGGCGATGATCGTATCGTCCAATGCCTTGGCGAGCGGAACGCTGCGCATGACGTGCGCTGCGTCCGCGCCTTCGCCGATGAACCATCTGGCCTTCGGATCGATTCCGGTATCATCGAGCAGCGTCGAGAGCTTGACGCCGGTCCATTCGGCACAGGAGACGAGGCCGTGCAGCGCCTGGACGTCCGCCTGAAGCGGCTTTGGCGAAAACAGACCCGCGCTGTTACCGCCGCATTCTATGAAGGCGATGCGCGAGGTCATGGGATAACGCAGCAGCGCCTCATAACTAAAGATCAGCGGGCGCTTAACCAGGCCATGAACCAGAAGCTGATGTTGGCTCGGATCGATCTCCGGCACGCCATCATGGACGATCGTAAAGAATACCCCGTTGGGCGTGATCATGCCGTCGAGGAGCTGGTGCGGAGCCCGCGACTGCGACGTGCGCGGTTCGAAGTTGGGGTTGGAGAGGCTCCGCACGACGCTTTTCGCGTGCTTGGACGGCGTCTGGTAGGGCGGAACGGGATCGCCTGGTGAAAGACCCCAATCCTGCTCCTTCAGCGGTTCGGCAGTTGCTCCGGTTCCCCGAAGCCCGACCGCCGTCCCTAGAGCGCCGGCAAAGGCCGCTCCACGGCCCAACAGCGCGCGCCGGTGCAACAGGCCATTGCCGGCGATGTATTCGAAGTCCTTCTTGTCATTGCTCGTCTTGGATCGCATCCTAGTCTCCCGGTCCCGGTTAATTTTGAAGGCCATCTTCATCTGCTCCCACTATGGTTGGAGGGAGCCGACATAAGCCGCAATAGCCAGCATGTCCTC
>JASHYD010001139.1 GCA_030043175.1 Xanthobacteraceae bacterium
TTTCTCCTTCTCTCAGCGAGATGGCCGTCGTAGGAGTGGCTGGGCGCTCACCACTGAAGCGACTCCGAACGTCCAATTTCTTTGCTAAAAGAAAAATGGCCCCGCCAGTAGGGGGCCATTTTCCTTAGAAGCGTGGACGCTTGCGATCAGTCGCAACGGCGCACATGCTTGACTACGACCTCATCGCCGCGCCGTTCACGGACCGTCACGTCACGGCACGGCCCGCCTCGATTGTAGCCGTGACGATAGCGCCAATCATCATCCCGATCGTAATAACGACGCTCGCGGTAGACCCGGTCTCGGTCACGGCAGTTAGGTCCGACGCAAACGTCCAACTGAGCAAGCGTGACTTCGGGTTTGGAAGGGATAGCATTCACTCTATCTCCGGCGTATGCCGGGAGCGCCCACACTGCGCTCGCGACGGCGGCGATAAGCGGAATTTTTCCCATTCGGATTTCCTCCTTTGCCGATGACGTTCCGGAGTGTGGTCAACACAAAGACTGCTTGTTCGTTCGTGCTGTAACGGACATTTGAACCCGCCGCGCGGCCTCGCCAGCGCCATATCGGGCGAGTCTCGGATCACCTATCTCAATTCTCGCTGCGCCCACGCTGCACCGCGACGCTGAGTGGATTGCGGACCTTGGTCCAGACCGGGCACGGACCTGACCGATACGTACGTGCATCGACCCTGTTTGACGAAACGCGCTCAACGCCAAGCCGGTAAGCGTTTCGCAAAAGCCCTAGCGTCACCCTCGGCGATGTGTTCGTTGAGCAGGATGCCCCGCTCAGCACGCATGGTAGGAGCGCTAGCGCGGCGTTGCGGTCAAGAAACGGCCGCTCCGAACCAGGATCGCGGTACGCGCTACAGCCCGACGGCGCAACTCATCGCCATAACAACCGCCTCGCGGCAGACTGCAAAGTAGTTGGCCTTGATCCGCTGCGCGGGGGCTGGGATCGCCGGCAGTCACGCAGCCCGGTCATCCTAAATCCGTGCCAAATCAGGGATCAGGCCGTTCGCTTCTCTTGCCCGAACAGGCCAAATGATGAGCGCTCGCGAACACGTGATAAAAGGCCAGCAATCACTCGCGCACGTGTGATGGAGGGGCCCCGGAACAAGAACTTATCAGAACGACTTTATGGTGGCTGACGCGCTGCAAATCATCGGGCACCGTCCTTTCTTTGGGGAAATGATATGATGATGCGAATAGTCTTGATATTTGCCTTGGCGATCGGCAACATCGGGTTCGTTGGAGCATCACCAGTGTTAGCCGCGCCAGTCAACGGCACAGTCATTGGTGATCTTGCGATTGAGCGCGTAACCCCCGTCCGGTGGTGGGGCCATCGAGGCTACTACCATAGGCGATGGGGCTACGGCCGTCATTGGCAACGGTGGTAAGGCACGCCAGCTTAGGCCGTAGAACCGGCCACGCCAACCCACGGCAATCAGGTAATTCGATGCTTCCGGCCTGACGGATGGCGGACGCGCCCGCCGCGTAGCGTTAGGTCGAAGGACCCCAGGGCCGTTGCCATCCCCTCAGCGCGGCGCCCTGGGGTCATTCTCTCAAACTGGAGCACAATTTCAGGTGAGCCCGGCGGCGCGGTTATCAGTATCCAAACGCTCTCCGGGTGAGGAAGGTGATCCCGAAGCGAGCGACGACGATCGTATCACCGCTAGCCTTGACGATCTCACGTTTCTGTACCGCAAGCCAAAATTAGCTGCGAAATGTTAGATCAATAAAACGGGACCATTCTAGAGAATGTGATTTTGCATAATAGATGGTCCGACCAGGCATAGCGGGCCTGACGAATGCAGTTAGGCTTGTGTAACGGCAACGCGCCGTGATCGCCGGCCACCGGAGATAAGGCGGCCAACGCCTTCACCGATTGTTTACCTATATTCTCGCCTCTCGGCTCCAATGCGACCCATGGAACCGACGTTTTTCGTTCTGCGTTACTCCGCCGCGAAGATAGTGGAGACTGTGACATGACCACACGGAGCCATTACCTGAACAAGGCAAACGACTGCGCGGATGCCGCCAAAAAGGCGCGCGACCCTGCCGAGCGCGTTGCGCTCTTGCAGGTGAGCCAGTGCTTTATTCTGCTTGCGGATTACATCGCGGCGCGCCAGGAGCATGGTACTGCCCATCGGGGGGATGAACAACCAGCCGCATCGCCTGACAGCTAGCAGTCGAGACTTATCTGGCGAAGGCGAGCGTTAGCAAAATCCAGTTTCCGGCCCGGCTTCCTGCCGGCGTCATTGCCGACGCAAAGCGGACGTCGCGGCGTGACGTTACCTGCTGGCACCGAGGATGGTCACCATTTTCTTGTCCTGATTGATGACTAAGTTTTTGTGGCCGCTTCGCGCTCAGCCTTCCTGGCCAGTTGTAGCCAGACGTCGGTATGCTGCAAGAGGAGGCGTCGATGATTTTCGGCTGCCGTCGCCAGACGCAGGCACTCCTCCGCGTATTTCCTGAAGATTGCGGGGTCAGTCATGACTTCTCCTAGCAAACCCCGCAGAGATGAAACTTGCAGCCGCAACTCGACGGTCCCCGAGGTCGCACGCTGTTGATGATAGTTGAAGAGCGGGCCACCCGAACGTAAACGGGGCCACGGGTCTACGTGTCGAGGTGGGTCGTCGGGGGAATTTTGGTGATTGTCGCGGATATTTATCGTCGATACGCTGCCGAATGCGTAAACATGTCCCGTCGGCGTGAGAACGTCAATGATAAAGCCCTGCTCCTACAAATGGCAACGATGTGGCGGCATTTGGCGGAGTTCGCGGAGAGAAACAAAGATACAGGCGAGTTACCGCCAGCGGCATGAGGACCCGGGCTCAATTTGATTTGAGTTTTAGTGAACTCGCGTTAATCAACCGCTTGGCTTCGACCGGTTGTTAGAACCCCAGCCTCATTGAAAGCCGCACACTGCAGCGTGCGGCTGGTGTTCTGGTCACCTCGAAATTCCCGCCAAGCTACCGCGCTAGCCCCTGAACGAGCTTCAGCGCTGAGGAGCGTTGCTGGACCAGGTGCTGATCGAAGCCAGGGCCATCGTCTTCGACATAGAAGAGAAATGAGTCGTCCTCCCGCCTCAACCGCGATCCGAATTGTGCCTGCACCGTGGTCAATCAATCCATATTTGACGGTATTCATAAGCGGTTCATTCGCGATCAGTGCGGGCGGCATTGCCGCATCGTTTGATAGCTGCATGGCGCCAGCTTCACAATTGATTTCTAATTCCCGGGGAAAGGTCTGCCTGGCGGCTTCACAAATGGTATTGATGAAAATCAGGCGTGCTAAATCGCGTCGGCGTCCGGCGTAGTGTAAAGGACACGCTGTGCTGCTGCCATGGCCATGACTCGACCGCTGGCCTCGTCCAGCACTTCTCGTGCGTCGGAGCTTTCAGCCCGTCGGGATCCTGCCTCTCATAGAATCTGCAACATCTGCAGTTGAGGATGCACCGGCCAGGAATTCCTCGCGTTCTCCCGCCATTGCCTTTGCCGTGAGTGCCAAAATGGGCAGAAGGCTGAATCGAGCTCCTCACGGATATTCCGAATCGTCTCGTACCCGTTTTTGCCCGGCATCATGATGTCCATGAGCACGATGCTCAAATCAGGTGTTCGGGCGGCGATAGGTCCGCAATTACCGGTGGAGGAACAGCACTGTCTTGTCGAGCAGGCGCTGTGGCGACTCGACGTCCTTCATTACGATGCTTTTTGTCATGTATCTGAGCCCGCCCAGTGGCCCTCAGCTCTTTGCCGGTAAAGATTGCCACAGGTGTGTCCGCCAGTGCTGGTTCGGCGTGCAATCGACCAAGCAACTCGAACCCGGTCACGTCCGGCAACCACAAGTCGAGCACCACGCAATCAAAAAGGCGCTACCGGTCAGAGCTTCAATTGCCTCGCCTCCGGTGACGAGAGTCGCGATCTCGATTCCCTTGTAGTCCAGCAGTTCGGCTATGGCGCGTCCGATCTCGTTACTCCTCGACGATCAGTACCGCTTGGTGAGCGGTGCGGTGAACTCCTGGAGACGATCAAGCGCTGCCGTCAGGCCGTCAGTCGTCGGCTCCTTTACGTAATCCGCGAAGGACCGAGCTGCGGTTCCTGCTTAACCGTGACGATCTGGACCGGTATGTGCCGCATGTTTGGATCGAGCTTGAGTTGTCGAAGCACCGCCCAACCGAGCATGTCGGGCAATAGAATATCGAGCAAGATGGCCATAGGATTTGCTTCCTAAATCATTGATGTGCCTAGCTCTATGCTACCAGCTATTGCGTGACGTTCGACGGCGAGCAGAGAACCGTTTTTCCGGACATTAACAGCGAATTTAATCTTCTAAACGCAAATTTAGTAAGCGCCAGTGCCTTGGCGGTATTCAATTAAGAAAGCTGACAGGGAGGCAGCTGCGGGTGCGATCGAGGCTGGCCGGGAATGCTTTTGCGGAGGAGATGCCGGCGGCAACATTGGGTCGTCTCGCGAGCGCTGAGAATCCGCCTCGGCGCGAGACCTCAAGGAAATTGGGGGGGCTGCGAAATTTTGGGAGTGCTCAGTGTTCCGGGGCTGTATCAGGCGTTCGCATGGTTGATTCGAACTCGCTTTCCGCCGACGAGCGAGCCGAGTTTGAGCGTGAGTATCAGGCGCTGCTGGACGCTGGCCGGACAAGGGACGGGCGCGGCACCTGGCATCTTTGCGATGACTGTGGCCTCAACACGCAAGAGATTGGTGAGCAGTACATGCTGCACAATTCCGTTTGGACGGCGGCCACTGGTGTCTCACACAAGTGGATGGCGATGATTGGCTTCCTGTGCATCGGCTGTATTGAGCGCCGACTTGGCCGCCAGCTCACCAAGGCCGACTTTTCCGATGTCGGTATCAACAAGGATCGCCGGCCTCGATCGTCGCGGCTTCGTGCGCGGTTAAGGAAATAGTCCTTCCAGCCTTCATATTCACGCCTTCGGTTTGCACCGTACATCCCTCTCGCAGACCGGTAGCGCATCCTGGTCCCATGTCCACCTGGCGCTTTCCCCGGCGGCTTGTGCATGTTTTTGGCAGCTTCAATGCGATTGCCTCGGCGATCGGTACGGTTAACACGGCCTATCTACCCAGCGGCTCCGCCTTCTTGTCGTCGTCGCCAAGCACTACGCCGGATCAGCAGGCCGGCGGTGTGTGGACAAGGTCCGTTGGCAGTACGGTCAACACGCAAGCTGACACCAATTTCAGCGCACTATTCACCGTTACGCCGCCAAACGGCCCCAGGTTTCCGGTTCCTCTCAACATACCCTGCCGCGCAAGCGTAAAGCAGAGCTTCGCAGGCTTTGAGGCTGGTCACGACATTGCGATTCTAAATACCGGCAACTCAGACGTGAATTGGCACTTCGGCGTACTGGCCGGGTACGTTGGGGTGAAGGCAGAGACTCCACAAAGCGTCCCTACTGATAGTTTGCAGAGCGGCAATTTCGAACCGCCGTCCGCAGGCCTCTACGCTGCGTTCCACAAGGGCAACTTTTCGGCCGATGTTCAAGCCCGCCTGTATAATGAGCGCCTTGGCGATCTCAGTGGGGAGCATTATGTCGCTGTGAAACGAGAACCAACATCATTTTTCTTGCGGCTGCATTCCTCGCTGCCGCCGCAATCTTTGCACCAGTGGATGTCTCTACCTGATAGTCGCCGTCCTACGCCCAGCGGAGCCGGGTCCTCGTTCAGTGGCGACGCGCATTCAGGGACAACCACTGTCTTCAAGCAGCCTCCCGGCGTGATCAAGTCGTTTCTCCTTTATGAGTCGCAGCGCGAGATAGCGATAGATAGGCTTGTCGTCGCGACAAGCTCTCGCTCGCGGTGAACACCATGTCGCTTAAGCAGGACCGGGAAGCCCCGTCTCCGCGACGCGGCCACGCCGCACGACAGGCGTATGTTCGGGGTGCGCCAATGCCCAGCGCGCGACCTCCTCCTTGCGCGCAAACCACACACCTTCCTTCTGCCGGATATGAGACAGAACGCGATCGAGCATCCGCGTCACGGCCGGCATGCCGGCCATGCGGTCATGTGTGCAGATCAGCATCATACGTCGCCGCTTCTCGCTCTCTTCGTAGAGCTGATCGAATTGATCCTTCAGCACCTGCTCATAGGAAGGTGGAGAATAGCGGCCAGGAAACGCATTCTGGAAATCGTTGAGGTTGACGGAATAGGGCACAGTGACGAGCGTGCCTTTGGGCAGCACGTTGATAAATGGTTCGTCGTGGCTCACATCGTCAATGTGATAGAGGAATCCGAGTTCCTGAAGAATTTCGAGCGTGTTGGGACTGTTGCGAAAACCGGGAGCGTTCCAACCGAGCGGACGCGCGCCGGTGATCCTCTGGATGATCTCGGCGCCTTCGGCAATGCTCCTCTTCTCCTCTTCTTTCGGCAGGGCGAACAGACTCTCCCAGGTCTTGCCGTGGGCGGCGGCCTCGTGGCCGCGCCGGACGATCTCGCGGGCGAGGTCGGGGTGCCGCTCAACTGCTGCCCCCACCATGAATGAGGTCGCCTTGACGCCGTGTTTGTCAAAAAGATCGAGCAGCCGCGGCACGCCTTCGACCGCGCCATATTCGAACCAGGTATTGGTAGTGAGGTCCATGTGTCCGTCGGGCAGCGGACCGGTCAGGGCCTCCGAGCGATAGGGGTTCTGGCCGCCCGCCTCCAGCATCAACGAGGCTGTAACGGCGATCCGTGCTCCGTTCGGCCAGAACGTCATATTGGCGTCCGCAGAACCGGGCTGCGGCGCAGCCGCGGCGGGGCCCTGCTGGGCGGAACTCGAGCTCGCGGCAAGTGCCGCCGCGCTCGCGAGGCCGATTGCCTGCAATACATCACGTCGGGAACTCATGGTCTGTCCTTTCGTTCGCTTTCTTCGGGAGCCTCGGAGAAGCATACACAAGGCACCGACCGCGTGACAGTGACTGGCGCCGACAAAGGCCGGGGATACAACGACGTTGGAGCAGCTGATGGCCTTCACGCTCACAATCGACGCGATCGCAGACGAAACCCGGTTACTTTCCCCATTTTTCGACAGTTCGCGTTCCGCTAGCGCGCCTCCCTTAAAGCGGTGAGGTTTTCGAAATAATGAAGGCCGTGTACTTCTCGTAGGCAAGCACAGGCTTCCTGACACGCCCGACAATGAGTCCAACGATAAGGACTTTCCGTATTTCCCAGATGCCCTTGGTGTTTGAGGCGTCGCCCACAATACCGCCAACGATGTATTCGGCGTCGATGAATTCGCACGTGCTACCGGACGGGCTCTCCGCGTTAATCCGCGCGATGGCATCGTTAGTGTCAATGTCGAGCGCAATAAACCGCTCTACTTGATGCGGCGAGTCGCATACAACTCCATTGCCTCGCTCGATTTGTTGCTCCGCCATTCCGGCAGCGATGCCGAAAAACGGGACGGCGGCGATCCAGAGCGCGCTTGCCAATATTTTTGCCGTCATGGCTCTGCCCCTCTCTGCCCCTCTCTGCCGTACAGTCGCGGATCCAACCGGGCGACCGGCGGCGGCAATGCCGAGAGCGTGCGGCAGCTCAGCCCTTTCCTCACCGCTCGCGCCTTTCGAAGCTTGCAGCGGTTCCAGTAGACCGGGCAGCTGGGCGTTACCAAGATAACGCGGCACCGGGGTGACGGCCATCGAATCCATGGCCTACCATGCCAAACCCTCTGCCGCCGACATGCGCCGCGACAGATTAGGAACCGCGATAGAGCGGCAGGTGGCGGGCGGTTGGCCGTCGCATGCGCGCGACCGCGTTCATCAGAAATCCGGCTTGTCGGCCGTCGGCGGATGCGCGTTTTTGTCGGAGTAGTGCAGTTCCTGATAATCATGCTGAACGTTTTCGGCGCAGACGCGCTCCTCCCAGTCCGGATTCGCATCGCGGCCATACGTAACGGTCGCCGACCAAGGCATC
>JASHYD010001140.1 GCA_030043175.1 Xanthobacteraceae bacterium
GCGCGCTTCATGATGGGAACCCAGTCCGGATCGGTCGCCTGCGTGACCAGGATCGCTCCATCGACGAAGCGGCCGATCTCACGCGGACTTTCGATCAGGCAGACCTGTCCGGCGACGACCGCATCGCCGATGCTCAAGCCCGAGATCAACTTTCGCCCCTTCGACTTGATGCGATAGGACTTTAGGGCGGTGGCCTCCTTGCGCGATTGCACAGTTTCGGGCCTTGCCTGGACGATGAAGACCTCGCCCGTCTCGCCGTCTTTGGCCCACTCCATGTCCATCGCGCAGCCATAGTGGTCCTCGATTGTGCACGCCCACCGCGCCAGTGCCAGGATGTCCTGGTCGTTCAGCACGAAGTCGGCACGTTCGGCTTTTGACGTCGGAACGTTGCGGGTCGGGTGATCGCCGTCGCGCGCATAGATCATCTTCTGAGCCTTTTCGCCGAGGCTTTTCTCGATGATTGGCACCAGCGACGACTGCGGCAAGAGCGGCTTGAACACTTCATACTCGTCGGGATCGACTGCGCCCTGTACGACATTTTCTCCGAGACCCCAGGCGGCATTGATAAGTACGATCTTGTCAAAGCCGGTCTCGGTATCGATGGAGAACATGACCCCCGCGCCGCCGAGATCGGAACGCACCATCCGCTGCACCCCGACAGAGAGCGCGACTTTCAGATGATCGAAACCCTTGGCGTTCCGGTAGCTGATGGCACGATCCGTGAAGAGCGAGGCGTAGCAGCGCCGGCAGGCATCGAGAAGCGCAAACTCGCCGCGGATGTTGAGGAAGGTTTCCTGCTGTCCCGCAAAACTCGCGTCCGGTAGATCTTCTGCGGTCGCGCTCGATCGCACGGCGACATCGGCATCGGTCTTGCCGGCGCGCCGGCAAAGTTCTGCATACGAGGTTTTTATCGCCTCGGCGGCGTCCTGCGGCCACGTGCCTCGCTCGAAGGCTCGGCGAATCAGGGCGCCAACCTCGGCCAATGGCGTATGGCCCGCTGAGAAGGCAGCAAGCGAATCGGCAATCACCTCTCTCAAGCCATTTGCGTCGACGTATTGCCAATAAGCATCAGCCGTCGTCGCGAACCCCGGCGGCACACGCACGCCGCTCGGCTCAAGGTGGCGCACCAATTCGCCCAGGGAGGAGTTTTTCCCGCCGACGCGCGCGACGTCGGCTCGCCCCAGATTCTCTAGCCAGATCACGTGCTTGACCGCTTCAGTCATGGCATATCCTCGAACAGTAAACGAATTCGCCCCGTTAGGCTGTTGCCAACGATTAAGTTCCACTCTCCGGCTTGGTCTGCTTCACGACATTCGGATCCGCGAGCCGAGCGCAAAACAACCAAACCAATTCCGACTTAGCGGGTCACACAGTCGCTCGTCGATGTCATTCACAAGCGGCTGCGAGCGTCGCTCGAGCGATGCGGTAGGCTCATTTGGCTCGATCGGTCTGCGGCCAAGCTCGCCCAAACTGCCTCCTCGCGTTGTCCTTGAGCTGCAGCTGTCGCACGGATATCGGTCTTTCGGCGACCCTTTGCGAATGGAAATTCGCAACCGTTGGTTTCCGCGAACCTAGCCAGGTCTGCCGGGATCTTGAGGGAGCGTGCCAGGCTCCTCGCATCGCTAATTTGGCGGGTGGGAATTATCGAATATGAAATCTCCTGCATGCCTTGCCGCGGCATCCGATCGTCGGCTCTCGCCTGCGTGATGCATCGATTGTCGGGCAATATCACGACAGACGCCGAGAACTCGCATCCTCCCTGTAAGATCTGCAGTCTCGGCATATGGCACTCTTTATGGCTGACCACAATGTTGAACCCAACATACGCAGCGTTAGCCCGGGGGCACTTGATCCAGCTCAAAGAGACCGACGGAAATTGCCGGTTCCCGCGAAGGCGCGAAAGTTCGTCAGCATCACGCATGTCGCTAGTTCGCGGAATCACTCGGGAACTTTGGACATGACACCTGCTGCCTGACGCGGAACTCTCATACTACCTTTGCGCGACCGAGCCGTTTCGCGCGACGGTTGGCGAACGTTTTCAGGACGAACTGGTCAGGGCGACGCGAGCGGAGCTGGGAGTTTTTCCTCCCTCCGGCTTGCAGCCAAGAAGAGTTCCAGCCTGTATCGGTGACACTGACGACAGCACCGAACCGCCGCTTCGACTCGCAGAATTTGCATTGGAACATGTTGATCGACGTCAAAGACGTGGCGGCGCTTTGGAGGTCTTCTGCCGAAGCATTTTGTCGACTACTGAGAAAGGAAGACCGCACATGGCTGAAGCTGCTACAAAACTGGCAGTCAAAACGGAAGATAAAAAGCCGGAGGAGAAGCGTGTCGCGACGCTGCGTCCATTCGAAAGCTTGCGTAGAGAAATCGATCGCTTATTCGACGATTTCGAATGGGGATCGTGGGGCTCGCCTTTCAGGCGAGCCCTATTCGACGTGGAGCCATTCCTTCGCGGCGAAGTCAAGTGGGGCAAGGTGCCGGCGGTCGATGTCACCGACACCGCGACCAATTATGAAATCACCGCCGAATTGCCGGGGCTCGATGAAAAGGACATTGAGGTCAAGTTCTCCGACGGGACTCTGACCATCCGGGGCGAGAAGAAGGAAGAAAAAGAGGAAAAGAAGAAGGATTACTTTATGTCTGAGCGGCATTATGGCTCGTTCCAACGCTCCTTCACCGTGCCCGACGGGATTGATCCAGAGAAGATCGAGGCAGCGTTCAAGAACGGGGTTCTGACCGTGACTTTGCCAAAGACCGCAGAAGCGCAGAAAACGGTGAAGAGGGTCGAGGTCAAAAAGGCCTGAGCTCACTTCCGCCCTCACCCGCTCAATGCCCGGCCAATCGGCCGGGCATTTCATCAACGGCCCCCATGAGAAGCGACCCCAGACAGCCCACGGATGTGATCATCCATGACGGTGCAATGAACAGGCCGGCCAGGTGACGAACCGGCAAATAGAAACCATCCGCGTCCTTGACGCATCCGTGAACCGGAAGATCCGCCGTCTGCTGTCGCAGCAAATGGCCGTTCGGAAACGGTTCATTGTAACAGCCTCCCGGCTTGTGACAGTTCGATGAATGATTTGACACGACGGCCAAACGAGGTAGCAATCTCGCATTGGTATTGAAAGGAGAAAGCTATGATTGCATCAGACGTGATGGTAGGAGACGTCAAGACGGTTGGGCCGGGCACGAGCGTCGCCGAAGTCGCACGCCTCATGGCGCAAAACGATCTCAGCGCATTACCCGTTGTCGACGATCTTGGGCGGCTTGTCGGGATCATCAGCGAAGCCGACCTTTTGCGACGAGAAGAGATCGGCACAGAGGTTCATCGTCCGCGATGGATGGAGGCCATGACTCCGGCCACAACGCTTGCGGCGGAATTCGCGAGAGCTCACGGCAAGCAAGTGAAGGAACTCATGTCTGAGGATGTGATCACAGCGACGGAAGATACGCCGCTCGCAGAAATCGCAGCCATTCTGGAGCGCCGCCGCATCAAGCGCGTTCCGATCACCCGCGACGGAGCGTTGGTCGGTGTTGTGAGCCGAGCGAATTTGATCCAGGCGCTGGCCTCAGCCAAGCTCGAGCCGGCCGAGACACTGGACCAAAGCCGCGCGATCCGCCAGGAGCTGCTATCGCGTTTGGAGGCGCAATCCTGGACGGACTTCGGCGGCCGCAATGTCATTGTTAGTGAAGGCAAAGTTCATCTCTGGGGACTGGTCGGCTCTGCGGCGGAGCGCAAGGCGCTCATCGCGCTGGCTGAGGGTGTGCCGGGTGTCACCGGCGTCATCGACGAAATGATTGCGGCATACTAGGCGGACACGAACGCCGTTTTGCGGAAGGATCACCCGCGTGAATGCCGACCCTACCCCAGAAATTTCCTTGGAACCTCGGCCACTATCGGATCCGTCGGCGCGTATGATCCCGGGCAGGCTACCAGGCCTTTCCAAGTCACGCCTGGCCCCTCAAACTGCAGATTCTGCGGCGGGTGAACGAGGCCTCCTGGCCTCGCCATCGATGACCGAGATCCTTGACCGCTCGCTGCACGCGAGGATCGCCCGTTTCACCGCCGGCCTATCGCCGGCTGCGCTGGCGCTCGCCTATCTGGATTGGGCGATGCATCTTGCCGCGGCGCCCGGTAAGCGTACCGAACTTGCCGAGAAAGCCGCCCGAAAGTCGATGCGGCTGTTCGCGTATGCGGGCCGTTGCGCGTTGCGCGACAGGCAACCGGCGCCATGCATCGAACCGCTACCACAAGATCGCCGGTTTATTGGAGAGCGATGGCAGCAATTCCCTTTCAATCTCATGTACCAGGCGTTTCTGCTCAATCAGCAATGGTGGCATGTCGCGACCACAGGCGTCCGCGGCGTCTCCCTCCATCATGAGAACGTGGTTGAGTTCGCGTCGCGACAAATCCTCGACATGCTGTCGCCGTCAAATTTCGTATTGACCAACCCGGAGGTTCTGCAGCGCACGGCCCAACAGGGGGGAATCAATCTCGCCAGGGGTTTTGCCAACCTGATCGACGATTGGCAGCGAGCGGCACTCGGCGACAAGCCGGCGGGCGTGGACAATTTCGTTGTCGGCCGCAATATTGCTGTGACGCCCGGGGAGGTTATTTTCCGCAACAATCTTGTCGAATTGATTCGCTACGCGCCCGCCGCCGCGACGGTGCGGCCGGAGCCGGTGCTGATCGTGCCGGCATGGATCATGAAGTACTACATCCTCGATCTGTCACCGCATAATTCTCTCGTCAAATACCTCACCGAGCAGGGCTAC
Source organism: Xanthobacteraceae bacterium (assembly GCA_030043175.1). The sequence goes on from JASHYD010001140.1 coordinate 4,783, forward strand.
GCGGTGTTTATGATTTCATGGAAAAATCCGACTGAGGAAGATCGCAGCCTTGGCATGGAGGATTACCGCACCCAGGGCGTGATGGCGGCGGTGGAGGCCGTAAACGCGCAGGTGCCGGGAGCCGGAATTCACGCGGTGGGATACTGTCTCGGTGGCACCTTGCTGTCAATCGCCGCCGCCGCCATGGCCCGCGATCGCGATCGGCGGCTCAAGTCATTGACGCTCCTTGCCGCGCAGGTCGATTTTACGGAAGCCGGCGAGTTGACGTTGTTTATCGACGAGAGCGGGATCGTATTCCTTGAGGACATGATGTGGCAGCGGGGATTCCTTGACGCGCGGCAAATGGCGGGCGCGTTCCAGCTACTGCGCTCAAACGATCTCATCTGGTCGCATATGGTTCGCAGCTACCTGATGGGCGAACGCGAGCCGATGACTGACCTGATGGCCTGGAATG
>JASHYD010001141.1 GCA_030043175.1 Xanthobacteraceae bacterium
CAGCCTGGTCGTCGCTCCGGGATCGCTGACACGCATGGCCCGTCAACATCGAGCGGGAACAGCCGCACGTTGACGTGCTGGGACTCGTGCAGGAACACCGAATCGACCCGGCCTATACCCAGACGCCTGGCCATCCGGGTCAAGGCTTGGGCCAGCCGCGAGAACGTTGCGGGCTCCATGTCGCTTTCACTTCTGCCGCCGACATTGTCCCGCAACGCCGATGGCGTGACCATAATAGCCTGCGCCGTCAACCAATCGACGGGATGCAAACTCGCGTCCGCAAAATATTTGGCCATAAACATTCGCTCGGCAAGAGCTCGAGCGGCCGGTGAAGAGCGAGCCCAGTGAGGATGTGCCGCGCGGCCTTGGCCGGCCAGCGGACCTCGTGGCAATCGCGCACGCGGCGGGCTGGGCTGAGGCCGATCTGCACCTCACCTTCAGCTCAGGGTCAGGCCGACAAGGCCCCGGCGGATGGGGCTGCTACCGACAAGCAGCGGCGGCCTCGCTCTGAACGCGTTCGTCGCCCGGGCGCAGTATGGCGACGCCGAGGCGAAGCTGGATGCGCTCCTGGTGTGCCCAGCTGCGATCTCCCGCAGCACCGGCGTCAGTCAGCGCTGCGGTTTGAATTTCAGCTGCTGGATTGTCATAGCCCATGCGGGAAAAAAATCAGCGTCACTCCCGGTTCTCCTGAAAACCTCCACACCTCCACAGATAACTACTGCAGGGGGTAACCCTCGTCGAATATCAACGTAGGCTGAAGCTAGCCGAACTTTCTGCACGCAGCACAGCGACCCAGCAGGTAAGCCACCGATTACCACCCGATAGCAAAATAGGAAATCGAAATGACAAACGTTTCTCAGAGCAGCACCGTCCAAAGCACCGTCCTCTCGCGGGCCTACCAACCAGCAACGGAGTCAGACAAATTTGCGGCGTCCGAAGCAACGATAAGGACGAGCAGGCTGGATGGAAAAGACGGAAGCGGCATTTCGTTCTTCCGTCGATCCGCGCGATGAACGCGCTACGTCACGTTGGCACGTCACATTCGGACGACAGCGCGAGTCATTCGTTCGAACGAGGACGTGTCATCAAGCATTCAAGGAGCGACATGATGCCTGAAACAAAAGATTTCGTCGGCGGAGCGGACCATTACCGGTCCATTCCGAAATCGCGACCCATCTCGCCCGAATTGATGTACGTGGCGGAAATCTTCTCCCTTGAAGATGCAGAACTTTCGGCGGTTGGAAGGCAACTCCTGGAGCAGGACCTCGAATACATGTCCGTCACGCCGGCCGAGGGAAGGGTGCTGCAGTTTCTCGTCCGCGGTTTTGGTATTGAAAGGATCGTCGAAATCGGCACGCTCTACGGCTATTCCTCCCTATGCATGGCCAAGGCCCTGCCCGTCGGTGGCAGGATCATCTCTCTAGAGAATGACGGGTCGCGCTGCGGCGTCGCTGTAGCCAACGCTCGCGCGAGCACCGTGGCGGAGAAGATCGACATCCGCTGCGGAGACGCGCTGCAGTCGCTGGCGCAAATCGATGGCCCAGTCGATATGGTGTTCATCGACGCCGACAAGGCCCGTTACATCGAATACCTGGATTGGGCGGAAAAGAATGTGCGGCCCGGTGGCCTGATCGTCGGCGACAATACGTTTCTGTTCGGAGCCCTTTGGGGCGAGGTGCGCAGCGGTCATGGCGTCATCCCGCAGACGATCGAGGCCATGCAGGAGTTCAATCGCCGGCTCTCCGATCCGCGACTGTACAACTCTATCCTGATCGCGACCGCGGAAGGGATGACCATCGCGCAGAAGTTGTGAGAGCTGGGATGAGACTGAAGCGCCTACGAAACAATGTTGGAGAGGTCTCCGGAGATATTTTCAGAGCATTTTCGGACGCACTCCGACTTCGCGGTCTTCAATCGGAGTACATGGAGAACAGACGATGGCGTCGCTTCATTCATTGAGATTGAAAAGTGTCGGTGAACAGAACGGAAAGGACAGCGACGATGTCCCCCGCGATCAATGCGAGATGGTGACCAGCCGGGATCGAGGCTCGGAGCGTTCCGAATCGAGGACAGGTCTCTGGTTCTGGGAGGAATGATAGCAAGCCAGAACGCGCCATCGCCGGCCCACCCGTCCAGCACTCAACAGCCCCGTGGCTGTTTAGACGGATAAGGACGCCGCATCGCGACGCCCCCGTTATGGTTTGGAATCCGGTGTATCCGCGTGCCTTTCGTTTGGGGGCCGGAAAGTGCCAGGCGGACGAGCCAGGGTCGCTTTGTGCGCAGCATCAAAGCGCCGGACGCGGTCGCCGTCTCTGGCTCAACGGCGCGTGAATATCTCTTATTGGCCCAAGGCTGCCAACGTGGGCGTCGCGCCAAGTCGTCGGTTTTACACGGGCCATCGGCTGAGAGCCGGCCTGACCGGCCGGGAACGCCACGCACCGCGGCGGAAGTTCGGCAGGTGATGTGGTAGAATGCCGTCGCCCCGCCAGGAGGCCACCACGCGCCGACCGACAGTACGAGATCGACGCCCGCTGAGAGCGGCCAGGATGCTCGTCGCCGCGTGGTCCACCGCGGTTTTTCACGCTGCATCCTCCTTCGGATGCTGGCCATCTCATGATATGGTAAGAATTTCACGGAAGACCACGTATCACCAGTGCCTACGAGTCCCGGTAGCGTGTTGGCGGATTTAATGGCAACGCGCCAAAAATACCCATCTGGGTAGGAGGAATAACATGGCTCGGCAAATAGAAGGCGGACTTTGTTTGAGGAGAGACCCTTGGCGCTGCGGCAGCAGCTTGGCGGCCTGCACGCTCCTCATGGCAGTGCTTGCTACGGGTCCGACAGCAGCCCAAGACGGCCGTGACAATAGCGGTCCTGTGGTGAGCACAGCCGAAGGTCAGGTACGCGGCTTCGTAAAGAATGGCGTCAACATCTTCCTCGGGATTAGGTATGCGGCACCGCCTGTCGGCAACCTGCGTTGGCGTCCGCCGGCGCCCGTCGACAAGTGGCAGGGCACGCTTGATGCGACGGCGTACGCTAACGCCTGCCCGCAGGTCACCGAGCTCGGCGCCTTTGCCGGACCGAGCAGCACCACTGAGGATTGCCTCTATCTCAACGTCTTCACCGCCGGCAACATGGAGAAGAGGAGGCCGGTGATCGTCTGGATCCACGGCGGCGGCAACGTCGACGGCGAGTCAAACGACTACGACGGCAGCAAGCTGGCGACCGGCGGCCCGCTTGGCGAGGATACGGTCATCGTAACCATGAACTATCGCATGGGGCTGTTCGGCTTCGTATCGCACCCGGCGCTGAACGCAGAAGGTCACCTTTGGGGCAACTACGGCGTGCTCGATCAGCTCGCAGTGCTTCGCTGGGTCCAGCGAAACATCGCGGCATTCGGTGGCGACCCGTCTAACGTCACGCTGGGCGGCCAGTCGGCCGGCGCATCAGATACGACTTCGGCCCTGTTGTCGCCTCTGGCCGCGGGCCTTTTCCACCGTGCGATCCTGGAGAGCTCGCCCGGGGTATCGAAGGCGACGGCGGACGCGGCGTTGGCAGCCGGCGTCGCTTTCGGCGGGGCCGCCAGCTGTCCAGGGACAGACGCGGCCGCAGCGGCGTGCTTGCGCCAGCTCTCGGCGGCGCGCATCCTGCAGCTACAGGGCACGCCCAACACCAACACCCCTGGTCTTGTCGTAACAAGTTTTGTCGATGGCACCATCGTTCCGATCCAGCCCGCAGCGGCCTGGACGACAGGACAATTCAACCGGGTACCCATCCTCGGCGGGACCGTCCGCGACGAGGCCAACTTTGGGATGAGCATCACCGAATACTTCTCCGGGCCGCCCCAAGTGCCGATGACCGAGGCGCAATATGTGGCCCGCGTTTCGGCCGCTACGCTTGCGCAATATCCGCTTGCAAACTACGGGAACAATCCGCAGTTAGCTTTTGACAGGGCGACGACGGACCAGACGGCCTGCACTTCCCTGCACGCCTTGCAATTGATGTCAGCGCAGGTGCCCACCTATGGCTACGAGTTCATCTATCAGAGCGCGCCGTACTACTTCCCCAAGATGCCCGGGTTCCAGCCGCTCGCAGCCCACACGATCGACATCCAGTTCCTGTTTCCCGGCTATCACGGCGGCAATCTCGGCGTGAACCTGGATCAGGGCACCGGCCTCCCGCGCGAGCTCAATGCGCAGGAGACGCACCTCTCCGACCAGCTTGTGGCAGCGTGGACCAAGTTCGCCAAGTACGGCAATCCGAACGGTTCGGGAGATTCGCCGTGGCCGCAGCTCACGGCGAGTTCGCCGACGCTGCTGGCGGAGGATATTCCATTGAGGTCCTACCCCGCCGCACAGTTCTACACCGACCACAAGTGCGACTACTGGTTTCCGGCTCTCGGCTTTTAGTTAGCTTTGTCCACCGCGCCACGCGGCGACCGTCTCTATCGAAAAGAGCGGGTGGCAGCTTGCCGCCCCGCCCTGGTTGGGCCGTCAGCCTCGCTCCCGGCCGGAATGCCGTGCCAAGCTCGTGCCGAGCCGCTGGTAAGTTTTCGGGTGGTTGGTGGCGTCCCGGTCGGGGGCGACTGGCCTGCCGCAGCGCTGGCGCGCATCTGCGCGTGGGGGAATACTGTCGCCTCCCTCGCCGACCATCCAAACGGTGCGGAGGCCGGTGCATTGGGTAACGCGCGCCTGCAAAATCGACATCAGGCAATCGTCGTCATAACGCGCGGGCGCATCCTGGATTTCAATTTTTCGATGCCGTAGATGTCATACGGATC
>JASHYD010001142.1 GCA_030043175.1 Xanthobacteraceae bacterium
AAGCCCCTGGGCAAGTGCGGCACATTTGGCCCGTTTGAGGATCGAAAGACCCTCGGCAAGCGAAATGCCATCAAGTGCCCGCATCTCTTCAATAGCAGCGACATCTTCCCAAACTTCAAACTGTTCATCGAGGTGTTCGAACTGCTCCTGAACCTCGATGAAAAGGCATTGGCCAAGCAGGTCACCATCGGGGTGGCCTTCGGTTATACCCTCCCGGTTGGCAAACTCTTCTATCTCGTCCAGGGCATCTCTTACAATCCGCTTCTGACATTCCAGCTTGTAGGCCGCCACACGCTCGGGAGCGCCGATGACTGCTTCACTGATAGCGATGGTACCATCCCTCAAATCGGCAAATATACCCTCGTCCAGTCCCGAGAAATTTACGCCCCGGAGAATGGTTGCCTCAAGACTACGTCGGGCAGCCGTATAGGCCTCCACCTTAGTACCGGTGAACTTTTCGACCTCGTTGTTATAATCTTTGTAGGCCTTTCGGTAATCCTGATTTGCATCAGTCGTATGGGTTTTCTGACCCGTCAGACGGTCCTTTTCTTCCTCATCCCAGTCAGGAAGACGGTTGTGGTGGTAATCAAAGTACCACCCAAGGTGGCGATGTTTTGAACGATGCCCCTTGACATCATTTACAATAGCTCGTTGAAGTGCTCGGTCCTTGATCCTTGTAGGCGCATATTTCGTTAATTTATGTGGCATTACTTTTCCTTACTTTCCATATACTCTTCGCCGCCACTGACATCTTCAATCGAGTTTCAGGGGTATGATTACCCCGGCCGCACCGTTCGACCGGGGTTGGAGCGGGATGCTCCAAAAGCGTTTACCGTGAGAAGCCCGTGCCCTCACCCAGGACAGAGGCGAGACGCACCCGCCGTAGGTTCTCGACGTAAGCAGCCGTCTCTTCTGGGCCGCAGGCCTCGTGGATGCCGCGTTGGTCGGAAATGAAAAACAGGTCACCGTCAATCCAATAGTAGCCTTCGTAGCTTGTTTCGTGTAGTTCAACAAACTCACGGCAGAACTCAGGGTCGCTCCAAATGATTGCACGTGAGCCGGGTCAAGGGGAGCAAGCCAGCGACACACCCGCTCCAGGGTGACACGCTACGATCCTTGCGCAAGCTCCGCAGGGAGAACCCCCATGCCATCTTCGTCTTCCTCAGCGAGCGGGGCGCACCCTTCAGCCGTGATGGCATAGCCAAAATGGTCGCTAGGATGGGCGTGGATGCGGGTTTCGCCTTCCCGGTACATCCGCACATGCTGCGCCATGCAACGGGCTACAAGCTCGCTAATGACGGCAGGGACACTCGCACGATCCAGGACTACTTGGGCCACGTGAACATACAACACACCGTGCGCTACACCGAGCTATCTCCCACTAAGTTCAGGGGGTTGTGGAAGTAGCAGGTCGGCAGGCTCAATAGCTGTTATTTTATAACAAGGCTGCACGGTCGAGAGTGCGCCGTAGGCGATGCAAATGTCACATGGGTACGCCACCCCCGGTATACCCCACCACATACCCCACCCCCTATTTTTTTGAGCCTCTCCACCGTTGCGGCCTTCGGGGGCCCGAGCGTCAGGCAGGCGCCAGCGCTAGAGCGCCCAAACCGCAGGCGTAGGGTGTCGGTGCGCCGTAACAGCCGAAGGTGACCGGAGCCGAGCTCGGTGTCTTGCGCGGCAGCCGAAATAAATTCAGCGGAGGGCGGAAACGGGTTCGGCTCGCAATTTCCAGCCTATTTTTTCACGTTGATAACGACATCGACATACGCCTCTGCACCGGACGCAAGCGGCGTCACACGTGCGCCGCCCGAGGTGCCATCGCCCTTGGCTCCTTCGAACCTGCCCGTACCGCGCAGTACGCTAACAGGCGCGTCAGGGAGAATGGTTGTAGTGCCTTCGAGTTTGGCCGTTCCGGGCACCCTGAACGAAAGAACCGAGCCGTCTTTAAGAGACAGGTTGAAGTATGCCAAATTCGTACCGGAACCCTTAATGTAATCGGTTGTGAACGTGTTGGTTATGGTGCCCACCGATCCATCGGGAAACGAGGCGAGACCGGAATAGCGGCCCACCGACATCGTATGCCCATCGACGTCGGCGACGTCCTGGGTCTGGATCGCGGTTAGATGCCCGATGAAGCGGAATTTCAGCACTTCATCCGCCCTCGCAATGCTGATCGACCAATCAACCGTACCAGCGCAAACCGCAACCGCAATAAAGGTCAAATTGCTTAGTTTCATGATATCACCCAGTTGATGTGCAGGGACGGCTCGTTCGCACGTTGACTACGTGTAGCGTGCCGACCAGTGAAGTTGCGTGATGATGAGATCGAAAAAATATCTGAGTGAATGCCGGCCGATGGCAACCCTTGCTGCCATTTCCCCCCGGTGGTTTCGGCAAACCCCTTTGGCAGCTATCTAGCAAAGATACACCTGGTCCCGCGCGCGAGGAAGGGGAGAACTTTCGCATTTGGCCCGACCCCGGACGGAAGGGTCGGCGTTAGTTGCCAGTGCCAAGACCAACCGCCATCCACAACCTCTACACTGTCGCACTAGTCGCACCTATGACACTGGCGCATGGTGCCACCCCACCCCCTGGGGGGTATCCACCCCCACTTTTTTTCTGGTTCCAATACGGGCAAGGGGGCTGGGGGCACAGTGGTCGCCGCACTGCCATTACGAAGTGGGCACGGAACATCACCACAGCCGGGGGCAGTCTCAAGGACGTGCAGGAGTTGGCTGGACATTCCGCCCTCTCGACCACGCAGGGCTACATTGACGAGAACAAGAACGCCAAGCGGCGGGTTGTGGACATGTAGCGGTGTAACATCGTGAGCCTGCCCCCCTGCGTGAGGCGGGGCAGGCGAACTCCACGATCACTTGGCATGGGTGTTGCCCTTCTTAATTTGTAACAGTGCCACAACTTCTACACGTGCCGCACTTTTCGGTCCTTTCGGACCTATGACACTGGGGCATGGTTGCAAGTTTCTGCACACACCTTACCAGGGGCAGTACCCCACCCCCTCTTTTTTCTTGGTTCCATCGGGGCTTGGGGTGGGGGACGCGACGTCGGCATCGTGTCTCTTGCCAAGATGGCTTCAAAAGGCAAGAGGGGGTTCAGCGAACCCCCTTTTTTTGTGGACGGGCCGTCATAGCCGGAAACACCAGCAACACATTATCGCCGTTCCAGCTCATCTTCAATATCTTCCAAGATGATGTGAAGCATTGCCGTGCTGGTATAATAGAGCGATGTCGTCGTCATATATTGTAAATATCTAGTTGCCTCTTTTTCGGCGGCAAGTAATTCAGCTTTTTCGGCCTCACTCGCATTTTTTAAATAGTTGCGCAATTCGATTTGCGACATCTCACAAATATTAATCATTATGCTATTATATCCTTTGTATATTCGTCTGCTTCCTCAACAATTGGAGGCATTCAAGAATTTGTTAGATAGTAAGCTCGTTCATTACCTCCATTTCAATTTCCCTCCTATGAGAAGCACTGTACAGAGAAATGGAGGTGGCTGCAATACTTTTATTAGGTGTGTCAATCTCTTGATCACTCTTAAGGTCGAAAACCATATTTTTTTAATAAGCGCTCCGCGATAGTAGGCGAAGCGGCTGATCTCCTGCAAAGCCCCCGGACTAGCGATCTTCACTACTCCATATGTGCGGACCACTTTGTCTCGACATAGGTGATTAGGTCCATCTGGGACAGCCCGATAATACGGGGTCACTACCTCCCTCCAAAATGGTGGGATGGGCGTGGATGCGGGTTTCACCTTCCCTGTGCATCCACACATGCTGCGCCATGCATGCGGCTACAAGCTCGCTAATGCGGGCCAGGACACACGTGGCATCCAGGACTACTTGGGCCATGTCAACATTCAGCACACCGTGCGCTACACCGAGCTATCGCCCACCAAGCTCCGGGGGCTGTGTAAGTGAATGCACCCAAGCCCACGGCGGTCCCTCGACGAAGGAGGGGGGCATGGTTGCAAGTGCCGCGCCCACCCCCGCCGGGGGTAGTACCCACCCCCTATTTTTTCTTGGTTCCATCCGGGCTTGGGGTGGGGCGAGGCAATTCAGCCGTTATCGTCAAGACGCGGCTGCCTAAAGGCAGCAGCCGCGCAGCCTTAGCTCCAAGTACTCACTCGCCGGTATTTTCGAGATGCTGCGCAATTTCCCAACTGACGGGCAATTCGACGTCACCGTTGATGTGCACGTTTACGATCACTGGCCCCTCCTCGACCGCAAGCGCTTTATCGATCTCACCGAAATCGTCGGGCCGATCGACTCTGAAGCCCTTGGCGCCGAACCCGACGGCCAATTTCTCGAAATCCGGCTGGGCGACTTCCGCATATTTTGTCGGGAAGCCTTTGTGGACAGAGGCCCCTATTTCCCTGACTGCTGTCCCCTAATCGCTTTGCCGGAACCGGCGTGCGACCAGCGCGCGCCCGAGCGGAGTACCCCAGAATGCGGCCATGTATGCCGCCGTTATGAACAGCGGCCACCACATC
>JASHYD010001143.1 GCA_030043175.1 Xanthobacteraceae bacterium
CCCCATTCGGCGACGATGTAGCCCTGGTGAATGACGAGTCCTGTCGGGTCGCCGCGGTCTTTGATCGGACCGATGGCATAATCGAACGGCTCGCGACCGAACGTCTGGTAATGGTTCAAAACGAGATCCCGCGGATTTCTGGTCTCGTTCGCAGCCGCGAAGTCGATGGCCGCCTTAAGTGGTCCCGGATCGAGGCCGGCTTCCCGCGGCATTTTGTTCTGCCACACCGTGTCCGGGTAATAGACGGCGGATCTGTCATCGGACCGGTTCGATTGCGCAGCGGCGTATAGCGGAGTCGCGACCATCAGCAAAGCAAGGATCGGCAGACGAACGGACATGGGTTTCCTCCAGCGCATTCCTGCCTGTTCGGGGTGGCGGAAGGCGAGTATAGTACGCAGACACAATGCTGCGCCAGTGTCGCATGCAATCCGGGACCGACAGGAGAATTCCTATGCCAAGATACCTCGGAGCGCTGGCGATTGTTCTATTGCTGGGAATGGTGGTGGCCCGCGTTTTTCTCCTGAAAAGGCGTGGAATAAACGCAATGAAATTCGGGAATATAGATAAGACTGATTTCCTGATTATCCCGTTCGCTTTTTTCTACTTCTATGTCGTATTCGCCGCCGCATTCGGTTGGCCCAACGTTAACATGCAAGAATTTTTCCGTTCCGAGGCAGTCTCATGGCTTGGAGTCCTGTTTTGCCTCGTGGGGCTAATACTCATGTCGTGGAGCCTGATTTCCTTTCAGGAGAGCTTTCGTATCGGCATTGATACGGATCATCCAGACCGGCTTATAATCGATGGTATTTTTGCTTTCAGCCGCAATCCCATCTATGTGGCATTTTCGATTATCCTGATCGGCGAATTTTTAATATTATCGAACTGGATTAAGCTGATTTATATCGGCGCGGCGACGTGGCTGTTCCACCGCCAGGTCCTGCGCGAAGAGAACTATTTGCGCAGGCATCATGGAGAGCCATACGCCGAGTATTGCAATCAGGTAAGAAGGTATCTCTGAGCCCCGATTCGCGATCGGAGTCTGCTACGGTCGATCGAGGAGTTCGACCGATTTTCTCGACGAAGCTTTAACCGCGGTGTAAGATTGTCAATGCTGGGGCGTTGCTCGCGAGGAATCGGAAGCATTCGACCCCCTGCGATGGCAATTTTTGGAGGCTTCTTGAAAGGAGAGCGACACTGATGATCAGGGTTTTTGCAAATGCTGCCTTTGCGATACTCTGCCTCGTGGCGACGCAGGCGCTCGCCGGCGATCCGCGTGGACACTGGTTGACCGAGAACAGCAGGGCAAAGGTCACAATCGTCAGTTGCGGCGGCGCCCTGTGCGGGAACATCGTCGCCCTGAAGGAGCCGAACGATCCGGAGACGGGCAAACCGAGAACGGACAAGTATAATCCGGATGCCGCAAAGCGCGCCCGGCCGGTGATCGGCGTGCAGATCGTCATCGACATGAAACCGGACACCGCGGACAGGTGGAAAGGCGAAGTCTATAACGTTGAGGACGGCAAAACCTATAGCGGATCGATCACGCTCGTGAACGCGACGACGCTCAATCTTCAGGGTTGTGCGCTCGCCGGCCTGATCTGCAAGACCCAGACATGGACGCGCACGAATTAGTGGATTGGTTCGATGCGACCAATCCCATCGAAGGATCGAACTCAACCGCTCGGACCTGGTCCTGAGAAGACTTCGCTCTTCGTGCGTTCGTCTCGAAGGATGTCCGCGGGCGCGGTCTTGCCCGGTCCCACTGGACGACACGGTCGCAAAGAATGGCCGGCCCGTTTTCGCTTGCGCATGCGCGCCGGCCCTCCTTCAATGGGCTGACATGGAGCAATTTGAATCAGGGGAGCAGACAAATGGCAGCTTCGATCCGACCGAGCGCCGCTCGCATTGCCCTCGCCATTCTCGCAGTCGTCGTCCTCGAATTGTTGCCTATGATCCCGGCGGCACGCGCGCAGAATAGCTTCCCCTCCAAGCCGGTGCATCTTTTGGTGCCGTTTCCACCCGGCGGGGCGGTCGATATTGTGGCGCGTACCCTCGCGGACGAACTCGGCAAGCGATGGCCGACCAACATCATCATCGACAACCGCCCGGGGGCTGGCGGTACGATCGCAGCGGATGCAGCCGCGAAGGCAGCCCCCGACGGCTACACCCTCATCGTCGTGGCGAGCGGCCACGCCATCGTGCCGTTTCTTTATCCGAAGCTGCCCTATGACGTGTTCGCGGATTTCGCGCCGATCACGCTGCTCGGCAATTCACCCAATCTTGCGTTGGTGCGGGCAGATTCCTCGATCAAGACGCTTGCCGATCTCATTGCGGCGGCGCGCGCAAGACCTGGCGAGCTCAGCTACGGCCATGCCGGCAACGGCACTTCGCCGCATCTCGCCGGGGAATTGTTGAAGGTGACAGCCAAGATCGACATCACCGCCGTCCCCTACAAGGGCGGTGCGCCCGCGCTCAACGACCTCCTGGGCGGTCACATTCCACTGACCTTCAACAACGTTCCGGAGTCGATTGCGATGATCAGGTCGGGAGCGCTGCGACCGCTCGCTGTGACGACGGCGAAGCGTAGTCCGATTCTGCCTGACGTGCCGACCTTCGATGAGTCCGGAATCAAGGGTTACGACACCGGCGTGTGGTGGGCTCTGCTGGCTCCGGCCGCGCTACCGGCCGGGGTGAAAGCGAAGATTTATCGCGACGCCGTCGACGCAATGAAATCGCCCGCCGTGAAGGAGCGCTTCCAGACCTTGGGAGCTGTGCCGGTCGGTTCGACACCCGAAGAACTTGCTACGCTGATCCGCGCCGACTACGAGAAATGGGGGCCGATCATCAAGGCTGCTGGAGTCAAGGCTGAGTGATGATCCCTGCTTGTCCGGCGCCGCGCGAGCCGACGCCGCCGCGATTTCCGCCGCCGCCCGACGCGTGCGACACCCACGCTCACGTGTTCGGGCCGGCCGCGCAGTTCCCCTATGCGGCCGATCGGAGCTATACGCCTCCCGACGCGCCGATGGCGAAATACATCGCCATGCTCGATAGGGTCGGCGTCGCCCGCGGCGTGTTGGTGCAGGGCAGCGCCCACGGGCGCGATAACGCCGCGATGCTGGATGCTCTCACGCGCCACCCTGGCCGGCTGCGCGGCGTTGCGGTGGCCGATACTACCGTGACGCCTGGCGAGTTGCGCCGCTGGCACGACATCGGCGTGCGCGGGCTGCGATTCAACCATTTCTTCCGCGGCGGCGCGCTGCATTATCGCGGTGGCGTGCCCCTCCATGCCGCAAGCGCGCTCGCGCCCGTGATGGCAGAGCTGGGCTGGCACCTGCAGCTCTGGATTGACGTCAAGGACCTGCCCGACATCATCCCGCTGTTGCGGCAAATCGGATTGCCGGTCGTGGTGGACCATATGGGCCGCACCGACGCGACCGCCGGCACCGGAAGCTCCGGCTTTCAAAGCCTGTTAAGCTACCTCGGCGATGGCGAGTGCTGGGTCAAGTTATCGGGCGCCCATCGCGTGAGCCAGCGAAGCCCGGGTTATGAGGACGCTCGGCCGTTCCACGAGGCACTGGTCAGGACCAATCCGGAGCGGTTGGTATGGGGCAGCGACTGGCCTCATCCGCGCATGGAAGGAGAGATGCCGGATGCCGGCCTTCTGTTCGAGCTGCTCCACGCCTGGACACCGGACGAGGCAACCCGCCAGCGCATCCTGGTCGCCAACCCAGCGAAGTTGTACGGGTTTGCATAGCCCACACGGCCGACGCGGGTGACCGCATCGGCAAAGTCGCAGGCAGTGACCGCCCAGTCGGCAACTGCCGTCGCAGGAGATTTTGCCACCCGCCGCTAAACCCATCCCGACCCCATCCTCGCGGCAAGATTCTCAAAGTATTCTTTGCACGATATCGAACGCGCGTCGTTCCGCCGGTGCCGGGCCTTCGCCCGGATAGCCGACTGGCCGGTGCGCCGGCACTGCGCCGCCGCAGGCGAAGTTGCCGCTGTCGGCCGCAACACATGCATTGGTCGCGCCTGAGATTGAACGTTCGGCGGAGGCAAGGTGGAGGCGCTTGCCGTGAAAGGCCGCGGCTGAATCAAGGATTGCGTTCAGCATCGATGTGGCGTTCACGTCGGACATGCAGGCGGGGAGCCAGCAGCAGCGGGTTCTCAGCCGCGCGAACCCCCAGCATCGAGTCCAGCGAGATTAAGGTCCGACTGCGGCGCGTCGTCGAGCTTCTCAAGGACAAAGCACTTGATCTCCTCAAACATGCAGCGGTGAAATGACACGTGGCTGCGCAAAAGGCTGACGGTGGGCGCTTATCTCGCCCATGCCGGCTGATCCGGGACGCGACACGCATCCAGCGAAGACAAGCCGATCGAGCAAATATCCCAGCTGCTTGCCTCTCGCGCCATCGCGCCAATCTGCGAGGATTCCGAATACACCGAACGCAAGGCCTGGACCTCGGCAGCAGGCCTGCGCGTGCACGTCGGAGGCCGCGACCTCTCACGCTCGCGTTTCGGGGAACCAAAACCCTAGATTAGTCTTCACCCAGAGGAAACGTGCGGCGAGCCGAAATGATGCGCCGATCGGATGAGGCCGGTTGTTTTCACCGCCGCGAGAGAAAACGATGCGTGTCGCGCCGGACACGGGCAGCAGGAGCCAATCATGGGCCTGATGGATGTTCTTAGAGGAATGCAGCACGGCCCGCAGGGGCAGCCGCCACCCGCTCCGGAGCGCGGCAGCGCCGGCATGTCGCCGGTCACCATGGCGATACTCGGTCTTCTTGCCGCCAAAGCGATGAAGAGCTTTGGCGGCGTGCAGTCGAGTGCTCCGCAGCCGGCCGGCGGGTCGCCGTCTCAGCCGGCCGACGTTAACGTCACCTCGCCCGAGGAGACTGGCGGCGGACTTGGAGACCTCCTCAAGGGCGGCCTTGGAGGACTTCTGACAGCAGGCGGCGCGGCGGGCAGCCTCTTGGGCGGGGGATTGAACAACCTGGTCAAGCAGTTGCAGCAGTCCGGCCTCCACGAGGAGGCTAATTCGTGGATCGGCACCGGACCTAACAAGACGATCGCTCCGAATGATCTCGACAAGGCGCTGGGAGACGATCAGATCAACGCCATGATGGAGCATTCCGGCCTGTCGCGCGACGAGTTGCTTGAGGGCCTGAGCCAGCACTTGCCTCGGCTGATTGATCAGTTGACCCCGGAAGGGAAGGTCCCACCCAAAATTCCGATGTGAGCGCGTTAAGTAACTGATATTGCAGGGATAGATGCATTGCCCCATATCCGGTCAGCACCGGGTCACGGGGTGGTCATGATGCGGGGAATTTGAGCTGCCCACCAGCATCCCGGTTCCTTCAGGGCTTTGATCCGTCCTGGTCCAACGCCGAGCCCAACGGCGATCTTGCGGGTGCCGCGGGCAGCGCCGGGAGTGTGCTCAGTCATTTTTTCCTCCTTTTAGGCGGTGCAAGGGGCGGTCGCGACCAAATCCCGGATCACGTCGCTTCGCCTTCTGCGGCTGTCGGAGGCGTTCGACTTGGACCCAAGATGTCGAGCGGTAGCCGCGGATACAGCCGGGGCGTCACCGTTCGAGCTAACGCTGCGAGAGGGCTAAGCTCGAGCTGCAGCAATCGAAATCGCCCAATCTCTTTCCGTCGCTCAACCCGTGCTATACTGCACCGCATGAAAGTCGAAGAAATCGCCGAAGCTGTTGCCAACCTGCCGCCAGATCAACTCGCCCGCTTCCGCGGCTGGTTCGCCGCGTTCGAGGCGGCCCGCACCAATCACGCCGAGGAACTTGATTCCGCGGCGACTAAACTCGGCCGCCTTGCCGGCCGCGCGTTTGCTGAATTAAAAAGGCGCGCGAAGGAACCGTGAGCGATTCTATACGCGCGGCGGTCGCAGTGCTTTCGAGTCCTCGCCGACAATGGCCGAGCAGTTGTCAGATTTACCGCGCCCCAACGCGGTCCAGAGCAATCTTCCGGCGCGGCGAGTTGATGCTCTCATGCTGGGTGGCTCAAAGCGAGCAACGGGTTCAGGGAGATTGGTCAAAGGGCGCCCGTCCGCAGCACTCCAATGACCGGACGAAATATTGCGTCGCCCGGTTTTCAGCCTTGGGCCACTAAGAGACGAATGGCGGTGCGCAAAGTTTGATCTTGTTCGATCACCTCGTCGGGCGGAGCTGCAAGTTCTCGCGATGTTGCGGACCGCGAGGCCGGTAATCGAGGTCCGCTCCCTTGTTGCTGCTGTTCATGACCGGCGCGAGAGCGTCGTTCGAGTCCATAATGGATTGGACGAATATCGTCGTTTCGACGCGCTGAGGGCGTCTTGCAGGTCGCTGCTCGCCTTGACGACGAACGATCGCGCTGAGGTGTCGCGAATACCTTCGGCGGATCGGATAGGCCCA
>JASHYD010001144.1 GCA_030043175.1 Xanthobacteraceae bacterium
TTGGCGGTCGTGCCGCCCATGTCGAACGAGATGACATCGCCCTTGCCGGCGAGTCTGCCGAAATAGGCGGCCGCGAGCGCGCCACCGGCCGGCCCCGATTCGATGACCCGGATCGGCAGCTCGCGGGCGGTCTCCGGCGCGGTAAGGCCGCCAGCCGAATGCATCAGATAGAGCTTGCCGCCAAAGCCGCGCTGCCATAGTTCGTACTCGAGGCGCTCTACGTAGCGGCCCATCAGCGGCTGAACGAATGCGTTGGCGCACGTCGTGGCGAAGCGCTGATATTCCCACAGCTCGGCCACGACGTCGGAGGACAGCGATACGGTGACCTCGGGATAAAGGGCGCGGATGGCGACGCCGGCCGCCTGCTCGTGGGCCGGATTGCGGTAGGCATGCAGGAAACCAACGGCGATCGCCTCCACGCCATCCTGCACGAGCGACTGCGCCGCGCGACGGACCCCGTCAAGATCGAGCGGGATGACGATGTTGCCGTCGCGGTCCATGCGCTCAGCCACCTCGCACCGCCGCCGGCGCGGCACCAGCGGATCGGGATAGCGCAGAAACAGGTCGTAGATGTCGTAGCGCTGCTCCGTGCCCATCTCGAGGAGGTCGCGGAAGCCTGCCGTCGTCACGAAACCCAATCGTGCGCCCTTGCGCTCGATCAGCGCGTTGGTGACAAGGGTTGTGCCGTGCACGATCTCGTCGATGTCGGCGAGGGTGAGACCAGCAGCACCGAGGAGCTGGTCAAGGCCTTCGAGCGCGCCGCCCGAGGGGTCGGTCGGCGTGGTCAAGCATTTGTGCAGCCGGATCGCGGCGCACTCGCTGTCGATAAGGACGAAATCGGTGAAGGTACCACCGATATCGAGGCCGATCCGGTAGCGCTTGAGATCTGGCATCGGGCAATGGCTCGCAGGTGGACCGGGTGGCTGCTGATCACCAGTGTACGGCAGTGCGGTCGCCGGGCAACAGTGAAAGCCGCGTGTTGTCTTCGGGTTGGACGTGATGAGCCGACGATCGCTCGAGGTTTAAGTCCATCAAGTCTCAGACTGCGCCAGCGACCATGACGCCCGCCATCACCACACGATGCCGCACAGCCTGAACAACGTCAGGGCGACCCGGACGACGCAGTTGCGCTTGCCGGCACCGATTCGAGATGGCAGGCTGCGCTATGGCCATTCGAAATCTGGCGAAGCGGCGGCGCTACGGTCTCGCAGATCGCGCCTACTTTATACGGGCACCTCGCTTGATACCGACAACCTGAAGCTTGCTCATCCTCCGCCGCGATAGAACCGAATAAGCGAGATCGCCCGCTGCGACCTTTATTCTCCGAATCCACGACCGACAAAGAGGACAGCAAGGCTTCGGTATAGGGATGGCGCGGCCTCTGCAGTATCTCGGCCGCGGCGCCGATTTCACAGAGACTACCCCTATACATGACGGCGATACGGTCGGATATCTGCGCGACGACCGCGAGATCGTGTGAAATGAAAAGATAAGCGAGATTGAACTCGTCGCGCAGGTCGGCCATCAAATTGATGATCACCGCTTGCACTGATACGTCGAGGGCGGAAACCGGCTCGTCGCAAACAATGAATTTCGGTTCGGTCGCAAGAGCTCGCGCGATGGCGACCCGCTGCTTCTCGCCTCCGCTCAACTGATGAGGGTAGCGTGTCCGATAGCTCCGCGGCAACCGAACCATATCGAGCAATACCTCCATCCGCCGGCGACGGTCCCCGGCGGGCACGAGGTTGAATAGTGCCAAAGGTCTTTCGATCGCCTCGCCCACCGAAAGACGGGGATTTAGCGAGGAATCGGCATTCTGGAAGACGATCTGTGCGCTGCGTCTAAACTGGCGCAGTGCTTTTTCAGGCTCATGCAGGATCGGGACCCCGTCGAATTCGACACTCCCCGCGCTCGCGTGCAACAGACGCAGCATCATCCGACCGAGTGTTGATTTGCCGCAACCGCTTTCGCCGACGAGACCCAGCACTTCGCCTGGCGAAATGGATAGCGAAATACCGTCGACGGCATTGACCGCTCTCGGCCGATAGCTCAGCGACGGGCCCCGCCCCGAAAAATCAAACCGAATAGCGTCCAGTCCGTGACTCGCACGATAGGTCTTCCGCAGATCGACGACCTTAACCAAGGATTCACTACGGCTGAAGCGCGGTGCTGCTGCGGCGCCTTTCGCTACGACTGGCCAGTCGCCGACACTCGCAGCCTTCCAGCAGCGCACGCGGCGCTGACTTGCGATATCCAGCAGAGCCTGCCCTTCGGTCTTGCAGCGCGACTCTGAGTAGGGGCAGCGCGCCTCGAAGAAGCATCCTTGCGGTGGCTGAGCGACATTCGCCATCTGGCCTGGAATGGACGGCAACCGGACCGCGCGCCCCGACACGAGCAAACGCGGCAGAGAGGCCAACAGACCTTTAGTATAGGGATGTTTCGGGTGGACCAGGACTTCGCCGGCCGGCCCCTGCTCCACGACCTGACTTGCATAGAGCACCACGAGATCGTCGCACACTTCACGCACCAAGCTGAGACTATGGGTGATGAAGAGCAGGCTGACATCTTTGCGCCGGCGCAGATCAGCAAGCAGAGCCAGGATTTGTGCTTCGACGGTGACATCCAACGCAGTGGTCGGCTCGTCGAGAATCAACAAAGGCGGTTCGCAGGCCAGCGCGGCGGCTATGAGAGCGCGTTGCCGCATCCCGCCGCTCAACTGGTGCGGATAGGCGGCGGCGACGTCGCGAACGCGCGACACGCTCATGTCGGCGAGCAAGTCGCACGCGCGATCCAATGCCGCCTTGGGTGAAAGTCCAAGATGATGAATTAAGGGCTCTGCGATGTGACGGCCGATGTTCATGGCCGGATTGAGCGCGGTAAATGGATCCTGGAAGACGGTACCAATCCTTCGCCCTAGCAATTTTCGCCGCTGTTTGGAGTTGAGCCGGCAGAGATCGACGCCGTCGAACAAAATCTCTCCACTGATCGCGATGTCGCCACGGAGCAGATCGAGAATCGCGCCAGCAATCGTGCTCTTGCCTGAACCCGATTCGCCGACGACGCCGATGGCGCGCCCGGCAGCCAATTGGAAAGAAATGTCGCGGACTGCCGTTATTGCAGCGCCATCCGTCGCGTAGCGCACGGTGAGATCGCGAACCTCCAACAGCGGCTTCATCTTGTGCTGTGGAATTTTGGATCAAGGTGCTCGCGCAATCCCTCGCCGAGAAGGCTGACCGCGATCACCGTGAGACTCATGCAGAGCCCTGGCGTAATCGCCATCCACGGGGCAACGTCGACGAAATCACGCGAGGTGCTGATCATCAGGCCCCAGTCGGCTGCGGGTGGCTGCACCCCGAAGCCGAGAAAGCTCAGGACCGCGCCAAGCAATATGGCGAAGGCTACGCGCAGGCTGCCTTCGACGACGATGGCAGGCCAAGCGTTGGGAAGAATTTCGCGCAGGAGAATATACGGCGCGCGTTCACCGCGAGCGCGCGCGGCGACGATAAATTCTCCCGTCATCAGGTCAAGGGTCACGCTTCTCGTGACACGAGCGACCGGCGGGGCAAACAGGATTCCAATGACAAGAGCGGTCTTTATCAAGCCTGGCGGCGTAATCGCCAGGATCAGCATCACCAATAGCAGCGACGGAAACGACATCACCACATCCAGTGCGCGCATCAGCAACTCGTCGACAAGCCCGCGATAGTATCCTGCCACCAGCCCGATCGGAACGCCGAGGAAAAGTGCGGTCGCGGTTGCCGCGAACCCAAGAAACAAGGAAAGTTGCGAGCCGAACAGGGTGCGGCTGAGCACATCGCGACCATATTCGTCGGTGCCCGCCCAGTAGGCCAGACTGGGACCCGTCAGTCGGTCGCGGACATGAAACTGGTCGAAGGGGTAAGGCGCCAGCCAGTTCGCCATCACGGCGGCGAGGATTATCCCAATAAGAATGGTGCCGCCGAGAATAACGGCAGCTGGAAAACGCCGCCGACGGGCGACCGAAGGCGCGGCGCCATCTTCAATCGACGGCGCGGCCATATCGAATTCTCGGGTTGAAGGCCCCGTAGAGCAGATCGGCGGCAAGATTGGCGAGGCAATACACCGCGGTAATCACCAACACCGCCGCCTGTATCAAAGGCAGGTCATGTCGCGAGAGCGAATAGACCAGCAGGCGACCGACCCCGGGATAGGCGAAAATCGTCTCGACGGCCACGATGCCGCCGATGAGGAAGCCCAAATCCTGCGCCAGCACCGTGATGGTCGGCAACATGGCATTGCGCAAAGCATGGCGAAAGACGACAACCCTCTCGGGCATGCCGCGGGCACGAGCGGCCCTTACGTAATTGCTATCGAGAGCTTCCAGCATACTTGATCGTGTGAGGCGCGAAACATGGGCCTGCAATCCTATCGTCAATGTAATGACCGGCAGGGCCAAGTGCGCCAAGAAAGCACCGATTCCGTCCCCAGGTTCGCTATATCCTGAAGTTGGGAACCATCGGAAATAGGAGCCGAATACGACGATGAGGATCAGGCCCCAGAAGAATTCAGGGACCGAGAGTCCAATATAGGTGAGAGCGGAGACAAAGTGGTCGAAGGGCCGCCTATA
>JASHYD010001145.1 GCA_030043175.1 Xanthobacteraceae bacterium
GCTGGCAGCAACTCAGCAGCAAGTTGGACAGTGAGCTGCGTGCCGCCTTCCTGACGACGAAGGCCTTTGTGCCGGGAATGGTTTCTCGTGGGTACGGGCGGCTGATCTACCTGAGTACTGGGCTGTCGCGTTATCCGCGTGATGGCATGATCACGCTGGGGACCGCTAAGGCGGCCCTGGACCAGTTCGTGCGGTACGTCGCTTTGGAGCTGGCACCGCACGGGATCACCGCCAACCTCGTCGCACCGTCCACGGTGGAGGGAACCAAGGCGACCGAGCTGATCACGGCCGAGCGGATGCACAAACTCGCTGCGGCCAACCCGATGCGACGGCTCGTCCGTCCGGACGAGGTGGCCGAGACGGTGGCGTTCTTGGCAAGTGAGGAGTCGAGTTTCACCACCGGTCACTATCTTCCGGTGAACGGGGGCCTTGCAATGGAGTGAACACAACGAGCAGCGCGCCCCCCCGAATTGGGAGTTATTTTGCCAATGCACACGATTGACCTGACCTATGTCGGGCGTGGTATCCACGAAGAACTGATCGCGTACGCGGCCGATCAGGAGGGATATTTCGAGGATGAAGGCGTCCACGTCGCCCTCCACGACGGAACCAGATGGAAGACTGAACGCCTGCGCACCGGCGCAACAAGCGGTCCGGGCCGGGCCCTATTGTCGCGGCTGACCGACGGCATCCAATGGAGCGTGCTCACGGTAAACACCCATCGTCCGCTGTTTTGGTTCCTCGGGAGTGGGGAGGTGAGATCCATGGACGATCTTCGAGGGCGCCGACTGGCGGTTCACGAAGCCCACACCGCCCCCGGCTGTTTCGCGCGGATCGTGCTGCGCAAGCACGGTCTGGACCCCGATCGCGACGTGAAATGCGTGGTGCGAGCCCCAGGTGACTACCAGACGGATCTGCGGCGCATTCGCGACGGCTCGATCGATGCGGCCTACGTGGGCAGCACGCTGGCGCCCGAAGAGATCGCCGACGAGGTCGGCTTTTCGGTGCTGTCCTGGGTCGGTGACCACCTCCAAATCCCTACGGTGGGAATCGCCGTGGACCCCCACACATACCACTCGACGACCCGGCGCTGCAGGCTCTGGTCCGGGGCAACCAGCGAGCCCTCCAGACAGTGTCGAACAACCCCGTTTGGCCGTCAACTACATCGCTTCGTTCCTAGGCCGGCTGACCAGCGAGGAAGCGAAGCAACACTACGAGCGCAACGTCGGCCCGTATTTCACCACCAGCGGTCGCCGCGGAACTCGGCATCCCCGCAATAACCGTCGCCGCGGCAACCTTGACCAGATGTATCGGGCGGCCCTGTGACCGAGCCACTACCTCAGCCAAGATGACGAAGAAGAAGACTTGATTCGCAGGGACCGCCATGTCCCTTCGGCTCTGTCCGTTGGCATAATCGGTCGGATAACGATAAACCGACACGCCCCTCGCCTCACTTGTAAAGCATCGTGCGGGTTGTGCGACGTCCTGGAAGAGCAGCCAATTCGCGTCACCCACCGCGCCACACCTCGAATTGCTCTGCTGTGACATGCTCCCCTCGCTGAAGCGAGGGGCTTCTCCCCCCGCCTCAACGCTGAGATTTTCCTTGATCTGGAGTTAAACCGCATGCGCAACATCCAAGGGCTTCCTCTTGCCGACCCGTCTTCGGATTCGCTCGGGAGGCTCAACAGTCAATGTCCTGGCCTGTTCTATGTTGCGTGCGGCATTAACGTCCGCGTGGTCTTCGTGCCCACAGGCCACGCAGATAAACACCGACTGAGACCGGCGCCTTCTCGCATCCACAACGCCGCATTCGGCGCATGTTTGCGAAGTGTGTGCGGGATTGACCCACGCAAGCTCGCCGCCGCGTTCTGCGAGCTTGTAATTAAGCATGTCCGCAAACATGCGCCAGCCCTGGTCAAGGATACTGCGGTTCAAGCCTGCCTTCGCCTTGACGTTCCGCCCCGGTTCTTCAACCGTGCCTTTCGCACTTGCCGACATATTCCGCACGCGCAGTTTCTCGACTGATGCCGTGGTTCTGGGCGATCTCAGTCGTGTGCGGATAGTCTTTGCGGGCGTTTGCCTTGTGCCGAAGGCGAAATATCTTTCCTCTCAGTTTCTTCCAGTTGGACGACTGCTTGACCTTCCGGGCAAGCTGACGCTGAACCTTGGTCAACTTGTCCCTGATTTTCTCGAAGGCGTTGAGCTTGTATCTCCGCCCGTCAGAGAACGCGGCGAAGACCGCGACACCGCGGTCATTATCAATACCGACCGACGGGAATGTGGATTTCAGAGGGTCGGCGATTTCCTTTTCCCACGCCGCGCTGACGTACCAGCGCTTGGCCTTGTAGCGGAACGTGATCGACGTCAACCGGCGCCGAGCGCTCGGTAACCCCTGAACCGCACCCAGCCGATCTTGGGAAGCCTGATGGGGCCGTAATTCCTGGTGAGACGGCGGAATGTGACGTCCTCGGCTGGCAGCATGAAGGAGTCGTTCAGGAATTTCTTGCGCGGCTTGGGAAAGGCGCAAAGACCCGCGAACAACCGATGAAACGCCTGCTCGACAGCGCGGCGTTCTGTAACGCGTGAACCGGTGCGGCTTTGAGCCAATCCACCTCGTCCCGGAGCATAGTCAACACGTAATGATGTGCCGTCGTCGACCGAACTCGCACCATTGTTCAAGCCCAAGGTTATAAACGTAGCGGCATGCGCCAACCCATTGGACGAGCGCGGCCTGCTGGATCGCATCAGGATCAGCCAGATAGACGTTGGTACGCTGGATCAGCATTACGCTTGGTCTCAAAATCACTAATGCCTAAATATCAACCTTGCTGTTAAGATTTCAATGATTGGTCTAATCCGTGGGATTGCGCAGGGACGTCACCTGATCTATCGCTGCGTGCCACTTGGTAGGAAGGGTTTTTTGCTGCGAGCATCTCAAGCGTCTGGAGGAAATCTTCCGGTTTGTCCGCGCCGACTTCGAGGTGGACGTTGGAGGTATTCAACGGCGGGTCGCGGTCAAGCTGTGGCGAAGCTGGGCTGGGTGATAAAGTGCAGCGAGCGGGCTATTCGCCAGTGCGTGGCCGGCGGATGACGAGCGCCGCGACGACTGCCAGGGGCGCGGCGACGATGCTGCCGGCCGCGAAGATCGTGGAGAGCGGCAGGCCAACGAGATCGTGCAACGGGCCGATCCCGAACGCGGCGACGCCATAGCCTAGCTGATAGAATGCGATGAGTTCCCCTGCCGTCACCGCCGAAAGGGATGGAAACTCAGTGCCGCCGAAACTGATGCTCAGCGGCAAAAATCCGGAGCATGCGAGGCCGGCCATTCCGAAGACGACTATCGCCCTCGTTTCGCCCTGCACGTGGGCGGCAAGCTGGAAGACGACGAGCAGCAGGAGCGGAAGCGCAACATAGATCCATCTCGCGGGCACGTACCGGGAGATCGTTGCGATCAACGCTCGTCCCACCGTTACCATGACCCAGAAGGCGGCCAAGGTGTAGGACGCGCTCTGCGACGAGATGCCCCGTTCGCTGCTGAGATAGACGATGACCCAATTGCCGTTCAGCGTCTCGACGATGCCGTAGAGAAACACAGCGGCGGCATAAAGCCAGAAACGGCGGGGAAAACTCGTCCCACCGGTCGGCGCCCCCGCGTCGGCGCTGGGCATTCCGGTGGAGGCGCTTAGCGGTTCTGTCAGGGCGACAGCGAAGATCACAATTAGAATGACGGCCATCGCGAGCGGAAGCAGCCACCACGCGCCCAGACCGACGACGATGGCAATGAGTATCGGGGCCAGCGCAGTCCCCAATCCGAGCAGCGCATTCAGCGCCAGGACCGCACGATCGGCGCGTTCGGGGAAGAATGCCTCGGCATAGGTGTTGAGCGCCATGACCGTCGCGCCAAAGCCGAGACCCAACATAGCGGTGGCGAGGAGGAGCACTACGAACGCGATATCGGGCAGGCCCAACAGTAGACGACTGAGTGCCAGGAGCGTCATTGAGACGAAATTGGCGGCGAGTCCCACCAGCAGCGCCCAGCGTAAGCTAAATCGCTCGGCGAGTTTTGGCGCCAGGCCGGCGGCGAGGATGGCGAGCACCACCTGAGGGATGAACATCGCTCCGTAGCGCGTGCTGTCGAATCCGAATCCCTGCGGACTCGTGAAGATCGCGCTGGCCGCGGGAAACGTCACCAGCGCCAAGCCCTGCACGGCGCCGGTGATGTAGACGACGGCGATCTCGACGCGGCTTACGGGTGCAAAAGTACTCACGACAGAAGCCCTACGGCACGGCTTACACACATCCCCCGGGGCGTTGGCTATCGGGGTCAGCGACAGGCTCACGCTCGGAATACCAGTTCCGCCTTGTCGCTAATCGCTTCAACTCCCTTTCGAGGCGTTGCAGATACCCGACGACGACATGACCCAGCCGTGGGTGGTGCTGATTCGACGCTTCATATCATACGAGTTTGCGATAGCATTTCTCTCCGATTGACGAGCACCTCGCTAACGGACGACCCCTTGTTCCAGCAGCAGAGCGTGGCCGTCCGGGTCGCGCACCATTGCTGCCTGGCCGTAATTTTTCAGGGTTACGATTCCTGGAGATACAAAAC
>JASHYD010001146.1 GCA_030043175.1 Xanthobacteraceae bacterium
GAGCGTAAGCGGATCGAGCGAGCGCGCCCCCTGAAAAACGTCGCCTAATCGTCGATGGATAGCTCTGGTTTCGCCCACGCCGATGCACCACGAAGCGCGGCGTATCGCGCCACCCATCGCGGTGATTATCAATCGATTCGCCGGTGATCGGCAGCCGTTTTGGGTTTACCGTAGGGAGGGGATGGCGACGCAACTCCTGATTGCATTCATGGCGGCGACCACCCAGGGCCCCCGCTTGAGGCGACCAAGGTGCCGCGCTACAACCTGCTGGGAACCGGTGGTGCGAGAGGGGGGAGGCCGCGAGGAACCCCCTACTTGATTTGGTTGGTCGGAATCCGTCCAGTCTAGCGATCAGCGAGTTCAGGTCATCAATCGCCGACTGGAGCGCGGTGGGCTCGCTGGGCAATCGCGACGCGACCAATGCAACGCATCCAGCACGCCCCAAAGAGGCCGGTTCCGATCAGCTTTCGCCTCTTCGCCGACTTTCAAAAATCGGGCGTATCAGCTTGGGGGATCGGATAGAGGCCTTGGTTGAAATGGTCCCCGTTGTTCTCCGCGCAAACCATTTCGTGAAGCGGTACTTCTGTGGTGCGCTGGTCGCGTCGATAGCGCTGAACCGCGTTCCAGGGCATCGTAAAAGCACCGGGGTCCTCGACGCGGACGGTGACCTCAATCCCCTCGCCGCCATCGATTAGCTTAAAACGCTCCACTACATGAAGTTGGGTCGTATGTGGCGTGCGGTAATTGTCGACGTAGGTCCGGTCATTCAGCCCGATCGTGTCGACCACCAGACTGTCGCCGTTTTCGTAGTGCCCGATCGATTCGCCGTACCAGGAAGGCTTGGGATTGGGGCTGTGGGGCACATTCAGGTAGACATGGCGAAGCTGGAAGTCCTGACCCCACGTCATCAAAACTTCGTTCGGTGCCTGGATGAAAAATATCGGATGGACCGGATAAAGCAAAAAACCTGGAACGCCGTGCGGCCAGCAGCGTGATCGCGCCGTGAAGCCGACTTTCCCTGCTAACACTTCATCGTTGGCTTTCTTCATTTGCTCAATCACCCAGGGCTGCAGGATCGGGTTGGTGAGGTCCGCGATCTTGACGGTTTCCTGCCGAGCGACGGCATTGGAGACATAAGGGTGGGCGGGGTCGGATCGCACTGGGCCGGGACCGGAGGCCGGCTGAAGAAATTCATCGCCGGGTCCTTTGAGCCAACCGGTCATGTTATCGGGGGCAAAATTCGGGACAGGTGGGTTCTGTTCGGCACGCGCGGTCGATAGCGCAACAACGGCGCATGCAAACACTGCTGCACTCCAAGCCATAATCCCCGAACACCAGCAGCTACCGGTGGCAAACCTGCACATCGAAGCCCTCCCAGAAGTTTGGGCAGAAAAAACTATATGCCAGGTGGCGCCAGCTTGCATCCCACCAATATCTCGGCGCGGGACTGCCGATGGAAGTCGTCCTCGCCTTCGGCGTGGCCGGTATTCTCCCCCTTATGTGGCCGCGAGCGCAGCCAGCCCGAGGGACTGAAGCTGAAACCGTTGTTCGCTGCTGTGACGGATGGGCTCCGCGGGCGCGGCGCCCCAGGCTCATGGTCAAAGGAACTACCGTTTGTGGTGGCGCGATCGGGAGCGTCAGGTAGCTCGCGAATCGAATTCGAGATCAATCTCGTCACTGAGGTCCGTTCCTCCGCAGCCATGAAAGACCGCCTGCGCTCGGCGTCGTCAAAGCGGCGGCTTATCCGATGGTCTGGATTTGGGCTTGAGTGTCAAAGACGCCGCTCGACCTATTCGTCTCGCCCTTCCCATCGCCAAAATGGTCCTACACGCCCGTAGGAAGCCCTCTCGGTGCACCGAGACCGGTGGCCGCTGCGCCCTGTAAGCGCAGCAGCGCCAGTGTCTTGTTCCGCCAGCAGGGTCCGCTAATTCCGAATGAGCAGTGCCGTGAAAGGACTGTACATTGGAGCGATGGCCAACCGGCCACTCCCGGTCAGAGCACCACAGCGGAAGGCGCCGGCACGATCTCCCCCGACGAAGTGTGGAGTCGTCACACCGCTTACGAGTGCCCATGTCCCTCGGACGACGCTTCGTCTGCGTCATAAGCGGCCATCGCGGCTCGTTCCGGGCACGCACGCAAAGTGCCGTTTGCGCAGAAGAGTACCAGCGGGAGCGCGTGGGACCATAAAGTCCCGAACGACTGCTCGAGTGTTGACGACGAATGCGCGTGAGCTGCATTCCACTGTCATTCAGTTTGATCGCGCTTCTTTCAAATTTCGCAAAGAACTCGGTCACGCTCAGCCCGTCCACCATCGAGCCGGCGTAAGCAGTGAGACTCCACAAGACGACAGCAACGCAAATGACCGAACGCATCTGCCCCAGCTTTGACTCTCAAATGAGGCTAGTCTGACGCCTGAGTTCGCCAAACCAAACGCCATTACCGGTATACGCATCGAATGGTTTTCCATGTCCATTCCAAAGGACATTGGTGCGGAGCTTCAAATGGCGCCAGCTATCGCGGTTATCGCCGGCGCTGATCTACAACGCGACCATTGGCGCATCCGCAGGATCGGCGTCTGGATCGTGGCGCCTCCCTGCATTAAGCTATCCGGCGCGACCGGGGAGCTGGGGTCTGGGGGAGGAAACGATTTGCAACTGATCTGGCCATGGCAGGACAGGAATCGCCGGTTTTCCTTGCTTAAAGCCAGTACCCTCGGGCTCATGCTGTTGCCACCGGTGCGCACCGCCTATCTTGTCGGCATTGGAGACTACGGAGCCGACTTGCACGTCGTGCTCGAGGGCCTGACCTACTGGTCTGGCGTGTGGGCGACGGTAATCCTGCTGGCCGCCTTAGCCGTTACGCCGGCGGCGACAATATTCCGCTGGCCGGCACTCATCGATGCGCGGCGGCTGATTGGCGTGACGGCGCTGATTTATACGATCGCCCATATTGTCATCTGGTTTGGGTTTCGGCACTGGGACTTTGCCTACATCGTTAACGATATGACGACGCGGCTTACGCTCATCCTGGCAACGCTCTCGACCGTCGGCTTGATCGTTCTGGGCGGTACTTCGGTGGACGCCGCAGTCCAGTACATGGGAGTGAAAAACTGGCAGCGACTGCACAACACTAATTACGTGATCAGCACAGTTGCAATCCTCCATGTCGTGCTGGCGCGAGGCACGTACGCCGAGCAGTACATCCTGACCGCAATTTTCTTCTGGCTCATGGCATGGAGGGTACTCGCCCGCTACGGGCTCGGTGCCAATGTCAAGGCACTGATAATGCTCGCGTTGGCGTCGTGCCTTGTTGCGGCGTTTCTCGAAGCGGGCTTCCTCCAGTCTCGCCGTGGCTTCGATGTTTTAGGGACGCTCGGCTACAATCTCTCCATGGACATCCTGGACGTGGCCATCCCGCCGGCATGGCAGGTGCTTGCGTTAGGGCTCATGGTTGTGTTGGGTGCCGTCGGCCGCGAAGCGCTGCGCGGACATTCCAGGCCGATCGGAAGCTATCCGCAGACTAATAGAGAAGGGGATCGCTGCGGAAGCAGCTGAAACCGCCACGCCGAAACGCGGAAAGTGATGGCCTTTTGAGATCTAAGCGGAACGGCATGCGCGCCATTTCGAGCGCCATGACTGCGGCTGCTCCCTAACGAACGGACCTAAGCGGCCATGGCTCGGCTATTTCCGAGTCGGGCCAAAGCGGATGTTGCTGCAAACGCGGAATTGTGATGTGCTGGATGGGGACGTCATCGTCGGATCAATTGCCGAATGAATCCGCGGATTGGCCTTTCCCGCCGGAATTTTGTGATCGGCGCTGCGGCATCAGCCGCCATCGCCACACCGCACATCAGTGCTGCGGCGGCTCCGACCATTCGGGTCCAACCGGACAATGACCTGCAGGACATTCCGCTCAGCATCCGTCTCTCCGGTTTCTCGCCCAGACAGCCTGTGATGGTGACGGCAGAGATGGTCGGGCGGGACCATTTCCGTTGGCGATCGGCGGCGATGTTTGTCGTTGGTGCCGACGGTGAAGTGGATGTCGGGACCACAGCGTCCGTCGGCGGTTCCTATTCGGGCGTTTCGCCCATGGGTCTCATATGGTCGATGGAACGGATTGGGTGGCCAGAGTCGGAGGTACCGACCACGAACGTCCGATTGCCGGTGACTGTGGCCTTCCGGGCCGAGGCGAGGAACGGCGAGCGGGCGGAGGCGAGCGTCATCCGCGCCCTGGTCGGACCCGGTGTCACTTCCAAGCCGCTCGCGGAGGATGGCCTACTCGGCGTCTGGTTCCTCCCGCCCGGGGATGGCCCGCATCCCGCCGTCATCGTTCTGGGCGGCTCTGAAGGCGGGCTGCCGGTGCGTTCTGCCGCGCCACTGCTGGCCTCGCATGGCTATGCGACACTCGCGTTGGCTTATTTCGGCCTGCCAGGCCTTCCCCGCGGTCTCGTCAATATTCCTTTGGAATATTTCGGCAGGGCGATCG
Organism: Xanthobacteraceae bacterium; assembly: GCA_030043175.1. The sequence goes on from JASHYD010001146.1 coordinate 4,486, forward strand.
CGCACGTGCGAGCGGCTATCGCTCCGCGTAACGACTTCGTCGCCCTCCACGGAGGGTCGCGCGGCGGCGAGCTGGCTTTGCTCGTGGCATCGCTAGATGCGGATATTCGGGCTGTGGTCGCAGTCGCACCGAGCGGCGTGGTTTCCGGTGCCTTCGGACCGAGCGAGTTCGGTGACCGCCGCCCAGCCGGAGCGTGGACGCTCGGGGGGAAGCCCGTGCCCGGCATGTGGCAAAGCAATCGCTATGACAATTGGTTCGCCGATCCATCGCAATCTCCAATCAAGGGCACGCCGAGAGTTCTCAGTGCGATGCGCGATCTCGACGCCATGGAGCGCGCCACAATTCCGGTCGAACGGATCAAGGGGCCAGTCCTCATGGTCTCGGGTCGCGATGATCAGCTGTGGCCGTCATTCGAGCTCGCGGAAATCGCGCGTCGCCGTTTGGAGGCACACAATCACCCTTGGCCGTTCGAGCACATCAGCTATCCCGACGCCGGCCATAGCATGGCGCCGCCCTACGCGCCCACTACAGCTACAACAACCGTTCACCCAGTGAACCGCCTAACCTATGCACTCGGCGGCACGCCGAAGGGCCAGATCGAGGCCAACGCGGCCTATTGGAGGCGAACGCTCGATTTTCTTGCGGAAGCCGAAGCGCGCGTCAGATAAAGCATCCTTCAAGCAATGACGTCATCCGCTCTACTAATTGCGTAGTCGGAATAGGGTGGCCCGTGTCGCCTTCGGGTCCCTTTCAGGAATCCTTTCTATTGGTCCGGTCCTCTACATGAGCCTGACGTTCTGCGCCCGCGTTCGTTCTGAACAACGCGCCTCGGCTCGCGGCTGAAGCAGCCATCGCCGTGACCGCGCGCCTTTCGACGCGCGCTGCTGCCGAGGCGCTGAACCGTCGCGGCGTCCGGACCGCAAGCGGCGAGCAATGACAGGCGATGCAGATTCACAGCGTCCGCCAGCGCCTCGGCCTCTGCTGACCGGGCGTGGGGGTGTTTTGGCGGGCGTGAAGCTTTTTGCGCCGAGCTCGGACCCGAGTCGATTCTACTCCACAATCGCCTGCATGACCGCATTCTCGAAATCGCGATCGAGTTCGCCGGTCGAAGTGTTTGTTTGCACCATGAGAATGCCGACGATTTTCTCCTTCGGGTCCACCCAAAAATGGGTGCCAAAGGCGCCGTCCCAACCATAGCTGCCATCGGAAAGGCGGGAGCCCGCAGCAACTGCATCGCTCACTACCTGCACGCTCAATCCGAAGCCGCTGCCTTTTGGCCGTCCGGGCAACGTGTCTGCCGCATGCACGGCGCTCATCAGCTCGACGGTCTTGGGGCTGAGCAGGCGCTTGCCGTTCGATTGGCCGCCATTCAGCAGCATCTGGGCGAATTGGAGGTAATCCTCAGCATCGGTCATCAGTCCTCCGGCGCCGGAGAAGTAAGTCGTATTCGCAAAGCGGGGCTGCTGATCTACTTTGCTGAGCGCCTCGCCATCCCGGTGATAGGTAGAGGCGATGCGCGGCAGACGCTCTTCTGGTGGATGGAAGAAGATGTCTTTCATCCCAAGCGGTTCGAAAATCTGCTGGCGCAGGAACTGATCGAAGCTCTGGCCGGAGGCGATTTCGACGATGCGGCCGAGCGTGTCAAACCCAGCGCTAGGGCTGTAACTCCAGCGGGTTCCAGGCTGGAAGTCCAGCGGGGTCGCGCCTAGCCGGGGAATGTAGGTGGCGAGTGTCTCACCAGGCCTCCTCGGGTTTTTCGCAACTTCCGCGGTGCTTGCCGGTCCCCCACTGGCCAACCCGGAAACATGGGACAGCAGGTCGCGAACGGTGATTTCTCGGTTCGCCGGTACCGCGTAGTATTGCGATGGACCTGACGCGCTACCGGCCGCAGGTGGACCTGTGGTTTCCTGCAACATAGCCACGTTGAGCCCGCGAAACTCTGGGATGAATTTCGAAACCGGGTCGGTGAGTCGCACCTTGCCCGCTTCGACCAGCATCAGGATCGCTACGCCGGTAATCGGTTTCGACATGGAAGCAATCCAGAAGAGACTGTCTTTGGACATGGGCTTCCGGGATTCGAGATCTGCGAATCCATAGGCCTCGAACTGAGCGATGCGGCCGCGGCGCGCCACCAAGGTTACCGCCCCCGCGATATCATGCGCATCGATGTGCCGCTCGACGGTTTGCTGAATTCGCGCCAGCCGCTCCGAGGAAAAACCGACCTCTTCCGGCTTGACGCCTTGAATCGATGCGGCCGCCAGAGGCACTGTGAGAAAGGCAAAAAGGGGAGAAAAATACCGAAGCTTTTTCATGAGCGCCCCTCCTTATTGGACATCATCCTATCGCAGTGGGGCTGCCAATGCTACGAGCAAGCGTCGCGCTCTCTCGGCGATCCGCTTGGATTCGCAGGTTGCGGATATGCCGGTCGTTTGTGCAGAAGCGGCCCACTGATCAGCCAGACCGAAGGTTGTCCTCTACTGGCGGGCCGTCGGCATGCTCGCGGCGATCAGCCACGTAGACACAGAGCCCGTCCCCGCTGCGGCGTCCGCCCCAATTGACTGTGGAGTCGGCTGTAGAGGCCATGTGGAGAAAAGCCCACCATCCGCTCTGAGATACAGCGATCGTCGCGGAACTTGTATCATTCCTGAAGCCGTCCGGGGACTTTCCCATTCGTTCTCGCACGCGCGTCGGGGCGCTCTCCTTCGAGGTCATCCATCAAAATGGTCTCTACGATGACGGTGTGAATCCTGTTTCGCGCGATGGTTGACGGCTGGTCCCTAACCCCAAGACCGGCCGGACAAGGAAGCGACCGGAAGCTTTGACAGCGCCCGGAAAAGCCCTTAAGCGCCAATGGCGACCCAGGGCGAGGTTTGACACTCTGAGCCATTGATTTAGGCCATTGTGGCATCCTCAGCGGGCTCACCACATAAATATCGGAAATATAAGAATATTGTTCAGTGTCCGGGACACATAAACTCGGAAGATTGGAGCTGGGGACACATCGGGGACACAAGGTATCG
>JASHYD010000115.1 GCA_030043175.1 Xanthobacteraceae bacterium
CCGCATGCGCATCATCGAGCTCTTCTTTGCTGGGCAACAGCCCAAGCATCGCCCGACGCCACTTCCGGCGAAGATCCGGATCGACACCTCATGATGAGAATCTCAGAGACCTCGCCGAAAAGTCGGTCGCCTGCCTGGTCGCTCCTTAGCCGGCCACGCCTCAGCTCGCTCCGATCCTGCCTTCACTACGCGACAGCCGCACCCCTCTCACCGATACACCGGCCCGCAGGTCACATCAACGCATCGCTCCCGACCTGCATTGTCATCCTCACTGCTCTACTGACCCTCGCCGCTAACCTCAGCTGTGACCCGCCCGCTCTCAAATCCCCATAGCTGAGCGTGTGGCACGGCCTAATACGTGCCCCTTCCCGCGCTTTCGTCCCTTGGAGGTTTCCAGACGCCGGCCGCGTTCGGTGGGGGAATGTTTGTGACGGCTGGCGCCTGGAAACCTTCACGCAGGCTGCCCTCGTGACTACGTTGGCATCACGACCGATGTTCCCCAGAAAGCTGCCGACCTTGTGCCGCTATCAAAGTCGGAGCCATGGACCAATTGCGGACTCATGCTGAGCAACATCTGCAAGCCACTCGATTTGCAATGCGGCGTGGGTATGAGGTAGTTTGTCTACATGCGGGAATTCGTGGCAACGCGCACTCGATGGGGCCTATCAGCATGACTTTGAGGACGGCCAGGGCAATCTGCTTTGGCTGTGATCAGTCCGTTGTCATAGAGGTTTCCCATGTCATTGCGATTTCACGAGATCGCCGGAGCCCGGCACCGAATTCTCAGCCCATTCACGCATGAGCAGCTAACGTTGCTCGGCGAGATCTGCTCCCTGACCTCGACTACATGCCAGCTCGATCTTTGCTGCGGCAAGGGCGAGATGCTATGCGTGTGGTCCCAGCGCTACGGCATCCGAGGGATCGGCGTCGACATCAGTCCTGTGTTCGTGAAAGCCTCACATGCGCGAGCTGCGGAATTGAACTGCTCTGACAGGGTTATTTTCGTTGAGGGCAATGCCAGCACGTACGCGATCGAACCGGGTGCGTTTGATATTGTCAGTTGTATTGGCGCCACGTGGATCGGAGGCGGTCTTGCTGGAACAGTGAATAAGCTGAAACCTGGGCTGCGGTCTCGCGATAGCCTGCTGCTGGTCGGCGAGCCGTACTGGATCGACGAGCCGTCCGACGACACCGTCCGCGTTGCCTCAGGCGGCAATCGCGTCGCCTTCGCATCACTCGACGGTACCGCGAGCGAATCGAGTCTGCTGGGCTGGAACTCATCGAGATGGTACTGGCCGACCACCACGGATGGGACCGCTACATCGCATCACAGTGGCACACGGTTTCCGACTGGCTACGTGCCAATCCGGATTCTGCCGACGCCGACAAGCTGCGGGAATGGATCGCCGCCCGCAAGCGCGAACATTTGGCCCATCAAAGGCGCTATCTCGGCTGGGGCGTCTACGTTGCGCGCCTGATATAGCTCTGCCAGGTGTGGTCGCCGGTTGTCAGTCGTCCTTTGCCAGCCATCACTTATGCCGCTGGGACCGGGGCGACTTGTGTGCTTCGCCTGCAGCGCACGCCGCGTTGGCGATGCGCCACTCGTTGCCTGAACGAAGCAACTCCAGAACGACCTTTTCGGGCTTGCCGAAATTCAAGAAGGATACGGTCCCAACAGTCTTCAACCCAGCGGTATCCTTCACATCAACCGAAAGGTCTGAAATGTCCCATTCCGAGCGGCCTATAAATGGATCGCCGTTGAGTGCCGGGGGTTTGCCCCGCTTAACTGCTGCCGCGCGATCGTCCAAAATGAGCTCAGCGAGACCAGTCGTGAAGTGGTTACGCACCGATTCGGCGTCGGTTAGCGGTAGCCCCGCCGCCGCGGACGACTTGCCAAGATAGTGCTGATAGATGGAGCCAAGGAATTTTTTGGCGGAATGCTCCCCGGCCCGGTGCCTCGTGCCAGCGAGCGTGGGAACGACTGAAAGCGCTAGCACGGCGAAGACCGCTAACGCGAGGCTGCGACGTGAGCACCCCGGCCAAATCTCGATCTTCATGGGCTGGCCTTAATCGACCGACATCAATCTGTCGGATCCTGGATATAATTAACCCACAACCAAGGACCAGGTTTCGATCGGAGCGATCAACTCATACTGATGTGTTAAAAAAAATGCTCGCATTCAATCGGCGAAAGCATTCGAATTCGCCCGGACGGCCTTCAGATTTCCCTGGGTAAGGAGAGGCCACCGAGGCTGTGACCCCCGTGAAGCGCCTCGCTCTACGCCTTAAGCGATCGGCGGCGAGTCTTGTTCCCCAGCGGAAATGCACCGGTTCACCGAACCATCCACTGGGGAAACGTTGTTATCAGTCGGGGTATGGGCGGAGCAAGTTCCCGCATCCCTTCGGTCACATAAGGGTCCGCGGCGCCGAGGCTTGTGGTTGAAATCGGATGAAATAGATGGTGAAGAGATGAGTATTGGGCGTTTACTCCACGGTTTCGTATGCGGGAGCTTTGGAATCATGGTCGTTCTCAGTACGGCGGTCGCCCAAGCAAATATAGGCGCAGGTTCCGATGGGTCGAATTCGGTCGATACAAGTTCGTCCGACACTGCGGTTGATAGCGTCGACGAGTGCATGGGGGCGCAGATTTGCATCAACGGCTATCTCTGGTCGCTATACGAGCGAACACGCAAGATCGATATCATCACGGTGCCGGAACAGACAAAGGTGACGGTTAAACTGAAGGGTAAAACCAGGATCGTCACGAAAACGATCACCAAGGTCGTAGAAGAGGATTTTTCGTGGAAGGATCCAAATGCCGCTGAAAGGGCTGGGATGGCCCTGATGGATTACGTCATTGGCGGCATGGACCCGGGTTTCAGAGTCACGCTCTATCATGCGCTGCGTGTGCTCGACAATGCCGGCCTGATGCCAGGCATAATGTGCGCATTTCGCGACGATTATCGGCAAACCATTGCGACGGGCCTGAAGGCTAAAAGCGACAGGTCATATCATGGTGGAAGCTTCCGCGGCGGCTATGGCCACGGGCTAGCGGCCGATATCGTGAGCGTAAAGGGCGAGACACACGCGGACCGATTGGCTTCCAGTCAGCAATTGTGGAATTGGATCGACACGCACGAAAGAGAGCTTGGAATCGGAAGACCATATCTCGATCGAGACCCCCCGCATGTCGGTCCGTTTGATGGCGAAGAGTATGCTAAGCACCGGGTCGAGCCGAATATGCAACATGCTCAATCGAAAGCCAAAAAGCAGGCGCAGCTCGTTCTCCACAACGATCACAGCATCTCGAAGCGCACAAAAGTGGGGAGACCTTCGCGGCCGCAATCCAGACCACAAACTCATTCAATTTGATTCGAGCCCCTCAGGAGCGAGAACCGCCCCCCGCACGCTACTGGCGCTGCCGATCCTCTGCCCTTCCAAGCGATCGGTCGTAATCGGCCCGGCGTACTCGTATCTCCCGTCGAGGCCACCGACTGTTTCGGGGGCGCTGCGGCCGATTCATGTTCGACATACAAAACTTTATCGCGCTGAGGAACCGTCTCCGACAAAACGATCCCATGTGGCTGAAAATTTGGGCCGGTTAGCGACCCCAACGACCGATTTGAGCGGATGACGTTCGCCGGCGGCGGGACCGATTGTCGTGTTGCCGGATCATCGTTTCGTGGGACAATGGAGGGGCCGCCAAGCCCGACCGCAATCCCCCGCCAACAGGGCGTCGGCCGTGTCCGGGCCATCGCTGCCGGACTCGTAATTGGGGAAGTTCGCCTTCTCGGCCGCCCAGGCGTCCAGCACCGGCTGCACGACACGCCAAGCGTGTTCCATCATATCCGCGCGGGTGAACCGTGTCTGATCGCCGATCATCACATCGTGGAGTAGCGTCTCGTATCCGACGCTCGGTTCCTTGGGAAACCAGTCGTCGTAGTGGAAGTCCATCCGCACGGCCGCGAGGTCAACCACCGGCCCAGGGCGCCTCGCCTCGAATTGCAGGGAGATACACTCTCCAGGTGCGATCTCCAGTGTCAGCCAGTTGGGTGACAGTCTCTCAACGAGAGTGTCCCGGAACGGCGCGTAGGGCGCACGCTTGAAACTGATCGCGATCTCTGTCATCCGCCGCGACAAGTGCTTGCCGGTGCGCAAATAGAACGGCACGCCAGCCCAGCGCCAATTGTCGATCTCGAGTCGCATACCGACATGGGTCTCGACGTTCGAGTCGGCCGCCACATTGGGCTCCTGCCGATAGCCCTTCACCGGCCGACCCAGCACGGTGCCTGGCCCGTATTGGCCGCGTATCGCCCATTCCGGCCTAGCTGCGGGCATCGCGGCAAACACTTCGGCCTTCTGAGTGTGGATCGAGGCGGCATTGAGGGTGGTCGGCGGTTCCATCGCTACCAACGACAGCAAAGTGAAAAGATGGTTCGGCACCATGTCGCGCAAGGCGCCGGTCGCCTCGTAGAACTTGCCTCGCTGCTCGACGCCTACCGTCTCCGCTGCGGTGATCTGCACGTGATCAATCCGGTCGCGGTTCCAGATCGGTTCAAAGATCCCATTAGCGAAGCGGAACGCCATGATGTTCTGCACGGTGTCCTTGCCGACGAAGTGGTCGATCCGGAAAATCTGGTCCTCGTGCAGCGAGCGCAGAATACGAGCATTGAGTTCGCGTGCCGAAGAGCGATCATGGCCGAACGGCTTCTCGATCACGACCCGACGCCAGAACTTAGGCTTGCGGCCTTGCTCAGGTCTCTCGACCAGCTTGCTTTCGCCCAACTTGTCCACGACCGGGCCGAAGAAATGATCGGCGACGGCAAGATAGAAGATGACGTTGCCCGCTGTCTGATGCCTTTGCGCTGCTTCTTCGAGGTGCCTCCCGAGCCTGACATAGGTATCAGGATCGTTGATGTCGCCCTGGACGTACGACATCGTCTCCGCAAGCCGCTTCCATGCGGCTCCATCGATTTGATCCAACCTGAACTCTGTCGCAGGATTGCCGACGAAGCCCTGCAGTGCTTCACGCAGGCGATCGCGCCAATTCGCCGCGGTCCACTGCGCTAGGTCCACGCCAATCAGCGCGAAATTCTCTGGCAGGATCTTGGTGTGTGCCAAATTGTAGAGCGCTGGCACCACCAGCCGTTTGGTCAGATCGCCGCCGGCACCGAAGATCACCATGGCGCAGGGACCGGTGGGAGGAAGCTGACGTGCGGGCGACGCTGCGACCTGGGCCTTGCGCGCTGTCAGGACCGGCGGTTGGACGTCGAGCATGGCACTACTCCGCTGCGTGTGACGCGGCCCGCGACTTTGGCCCCATCGGTTGCGGATCTATTG
>JASHYD010001147.1 GCA_030043175.1 Xanthobacteraceae bacterium
AGACGACCGGAGCTTGGCCGGGTTACGCGCAGATCTCTCAACGACGCAAGAATAGGCGGGTGTGCGCTGGTGCGCGGCTGTGGCCATGTGGATACGCGAGCAGCGCCTCCTCGCCGGTCTCTTGCCGTTGGCCGCAAGACGTGGCTTTCTCCTCCATAATCCACAGAAGTTCAACGAACTAGGTCAATGTCGTCGCACGATTCGAGTTTCTTTCATCTTCACCTGATCTCGGACTCTACCGGGGAGACGTTGATAACGGTCGCACGGGCGGCTTCCGCGCAATACAACAGCGCGTCGCCCGTCGAGCATGTCTATCCGGCAGTACGTACCAACAAACAGCTCGATCGTGTGCTGACCGAGATCGAGGAATCGCCCGGGGTCGTGCTTTACACCTTGCTCGATCAGACGTTGATTACCCGGCTGGAAGACAAGTGCCGAGACCTCGGGCTGCCGTGCTTATCGATCCTCGGGCCGGTGTTGCGGCTGTTCCAGGCCTATTTGGGGGCGGAATCGACCTACCGGGTGGGCGCTCAGCACATTCTGAACGCAGAATATTTCAAGCGGATCGATGCCCTCAATTATACCATGCTGCACGACGACGGTCAGCATGCCGATGAACTCGAGGACGCAGACGTCGTGCTACTCGGCGTGTCACGCACGTCGAAGACCCCAACCTCGATCTATCTGGCAAATCGTGGCGTAAAGGCCGCAAACGTTCCGCTGGTCCTCGGCGTACCGGTGCCGCGGCAACTCGAATCAATTCAACATCCGTTGGTCATCGGGCTGTTCGCTAGTCCAGAGCGAATTGTGCAAATCCGGGAAAATCGTCTGTTGGGCCTCAGAACGCGTCTCGACAATGATCAATATGTCGACCGGCAGGCGGTTGCTGAGGAGATCGCGTTTTCGCGGCGTCTTTGCGCCAGGCACAATTGGCCGTTGATCGATGTCACGAGACGATCGATCGAGGAGACCGCCGCCGCCATAATGGCCCTGCTCGTCGAACGGCGCCGGCTGCGGGTGGAGGAGTGATGTCACTGTGGCAGGACGACCAGCCGCTGGTGCTGGCCTCACGCAGTGCGTCGCGTCGCGCTATGCTCGAAGCTGCGGGCATTCCGGTTGAAGTCTGCGTTGCGGATTTGGATGAGCGCGCCACCGAGGCTGCCGCGGGTCCCTTACGCCCAGCCGACGCGGCCGCGCTGCTGGCCCGCGAAAAAGCAAAGGCGGCATGCAAGCTTGCGCGGCACCGTATGGTGGTTGGCGCGGACCAGACGCTTGCGTTCGAGCACCGGCGTTTCGACAAGCCGCGCGACCGCGCCGGCGCCCGTGAACAGCTCATGGCGCTGGCCGGCAAAACGCATTATTTGCATTCCGCCGTTGCCGTGGTGCGCGACGGCAATGTCCTGTTCGATGCGGCCGATACTGCAAGTCTCGCGCTGCGCAGGTTTTCCGGTGCATTTCTTGACCGTTATCTTGATGCGGCCGGTAGCGCGGTACTAGACTGCGTCGGCGCCTATCAGCTGGAGAAGATCGGGATTCACCTGTTCGACCGGATCGACGGGAATCATTTTACCATTCTTGGACTGCCACTACTCAAGCTCCTCGATTTTCTCAGGCGCAACGGCAGCCTCGCCGGGTGACTGCGGCCGGCAGGGAGAACAATGTGGTGGTCATAGGTCTCACCGGGTCCCTCGGCATGGGCAAGTCCACAACTGCGCGTTTTTTTGCTGAAGCCGGCATACCCGTTCACGATGCTGATTTGACGGTGCATCGCCTCTACACCGGTGAAGCAGCTGCGGTCATCGAAGCAGGGTTCCCGGGGGTCAGCAATGCGCAAGGCATCGACCGCGCCAAGCTGGCCAGGCGCGTGCTCGATGATCCCGAGGCGCTAGGGCGTCTGGAAGCAATCATCCATCCGCTGGTGAGGCGCGAAGAAGCCCGCTTTCTAAACGAGGCTGAACGCGCTGGCGCGCCGGTCGCGGTGCTCGACATTCCACTGCTGTTTGAAACCGGGTCCGACCGCCGCGTCGACGCGGTTGTTGTGGTCACCGCGTCAGCCGAGGTGCAGCGCGCTCGCGCCATGGAGCGCACCGGCATGACGCAGGAGAAATTCCAAGCCCTGCTTGCCAAACAGATGCCCGATGCGGAAAAACGCCGCCGCGCCGATTTTGTGGTGGATACCTCTCACGGGTTCGATTTCGCTCGCCAGCAGGTCCATGCCATCCTGCAAACAGCGCCGGCCCTGCCGATTCGGCGTATTCGATGATGGCAATCGAGGGCGACCGAGAAATCAATTGATGCGCGAAGTGGTATTCGATACCGAAACTACCGGCCTTGATCCCTATCAAGGCCATCGGCTGGTCGAGATCGGTTGCGTCGAGCTCATCAACCGCTTTCCCACCGGCCAGATGTTCCACCGCTACCTCAATCCGGAGCGGGACATCCCGCCGGAGGTGTTCGCCATTCATGGCCTTTCAGGCGATTTCCTCAGATCGCAGCCGGTGTTTGCAGATATTGCGCCCGATCTGCTTGATTTTATCGGCGGCGCCGCATTGGTGGCGCACAACGCGGCGTTCGATCTGGGCTTCCTCAACGCCGAGCTGGAACGCGCGAGCCAAGCGGCCATTCCGCGCGACCGCCTGGTTGACACGCTGCTGCTGGCGCGGCGTAAATATCCCGGCAGCCCGAACCGTTTGGACGATCTCTGCAACCGCTTTGGAATCGATAACAGCCATCGCACCAAGCACGGCGCACTGCTCGATGCCGAGTTGCTGGCTGAAGTTTATGTCGAGCTCGTCGACGCCCGGCAGGCTCAGCTTGGGTTGGTTGCTATGCCGGCGTCTCCGATAGTGGTGACAGATTTTGCGATTTCCGCCAAGGTCCGTCCGGTTCCGTTGGCTTCGCGAATAACCGAGGCCGAACGCGTTGCGCACAGCGCACTGATTGCGCAGCTGGGTGCGGTGGCGATTTGGAACGATTACATGCGTGAGGGCGGGTCGTGAGGCCCTCTCACCAAAATTTTCAGCGCGCAAGCCTCGCCCTAGCGAGGAGGAAGCGCGCTGGCTCCGTTGCTCGGCATACTACTTGATGATCGCCGATGGAGCCGCGGCCGGCCACGCCACACCGTCGCCATAGCGAGGCGCGATGTCCGGCCGGTTGCTAGCGTCCGGCTCGACGTGCCCTTGAAGGAAACACCCAAACCGACAGCTGCGGCGGGTGCTTGGGGAGGATGTGCAGGTGATCAGGTGCCCGTCATATGCTGAACACAGGGCTTTGCCGAGGCCTCCAAACATCTCGGCATCCACTCCGACACGATAGATCCGCGGGAAATTGGTTGACGCCTCGTGGCGTTTAGTTTCCCCAAACACCGAATTACCGGTCGATTTGATCGCGACATCAACCGTGCAAATCCAAATTGCCTGGGGTGGAACGTGGGCCCCCGGATTAAGTCATCTTCATCGGGATCGTGCCCAGGAAGTCACGCTTGCCGACGTCTACGCCGCAGTGACGCAGGATCGCGTAGGCGGCCGTGAGATGGAAATAGAAGTTCGGCAGTACGAAATGATTGAGGTAGTCGGCACCCTTCATGTGGCCCTTGTTGGTGGGGCCGAGCGGAAACGTGATGTCGTGGTCAGCCGACCCGTCGATCTTTTGGAGATCGATCGACTTCAGGTAGGACAGCGTTCTCGCCAAGCGATCCTTTAATTGATCGATTGTCGTCTCGTTGTCTTCGTGGCGGGGCGGCTCCACGCCGGCGAGACGCGAGATACCGTTCTTGGCCTGATCCGACGCGATCTGCACTTGTCTGACCAGCGGAAACATGTCGGGATAGAGCCGGGCCTGAAGCAACACCGAAGGGTCGATCTTCTTGGCCGCCGCGTATGCTGCGGCCTTGCCGAGAACCCCCGAGAGGGCCGAAAGACCGATCTCGAAAACCGGAATGGACGACGTTGACATTGAAAACGACATGCGAGACGTCCTTTTAATGTTCGGGTCAGGCCTGGGTAGCGGGCTGCGCGGCCTGCATTTCCGCGAGTCTGCGCTGGTAGAGCCCGACGAAATCGACCGGATTCAACATCAGCGGCGGGAACCCGCCATTGGAAATGGCGTTTGAAATGATTTCCCGCGCAAACGGGAACAAGAGACGCGGGCATTCGATCATCAACAGCGGGCCGAGATTCTCCTGCGGAATGTTCATCAGCCGAAACACGCCAGCATAATTAAGGTCGAAAGCGAACAATACGTTGCCGCCGTGCTCGGCCTTTCCTTCGAGCTTGAGCTCAACCTCGAAATCTGTGTTTGACATCTGGCGGGGATTGACATTGATCTGAATGCCGATCTGCGGCTGTTGCTGCTGTTGCATAAGCGATTGCGGCGCATTGGGATTTTCAAACGAAAAGTCCTTAGAGTACTGCACCAGGACGCTGAGGCTAGGGGCTATGTTTTCGGCTGCTTCGGGCGCTTGACCGTCACCGCCGTTCGTTGTCGTCATGATGTCTCTCCGCCGACTGCGCAACCCGCTGAAGCGTTCGGGTGTGGCTATCACAAGCGGTAAAGCGGAACAAGGACGCTCGGCGCATCAATTCGGTGCGGAAGAGAGCAGGCTACCGAGGGTGACGGGAACGGGTGCCCCGCATTTTAGTTTGTGGGTGGGCCACCAGGCGAGGGCAACCTCGAGCCCGGCAAGGAACGCCACTCGTCGGGTGCAAGATCAACTATCTTGGGATCGGCCGGTTGCCGCCCGGCCGCCAACATGCGCCGCAACCCGGCCAGCAACCATCGACGAGAGAGCGGAAGCAATACTATGATGCCTAGCACGCTGGTGACAAAACCTGGAATCAACAGAAGGAGCCCGCCGACGCTGCCCGCTGTTCCGGTCCTGCCCCACGCTTCAGCTGCGATCCCGCTGCCGGCAGCTGTTCGAAACCGAGTCACGTCCCCGCCAAAATGCCGCACAACGCACAATCCAGCGAACGACATTACCAAGATTAGAAACACCGCATTGGCAAAGCCGATCACGGCTGCCGCGAAGATGAATGCCACAATTTCCGCCGCGGGCCACGCTAGTAACCCG
>JASHYD010001148.1 GCA_030043175.1 Xanthobacteraceae bacterium
CGGCGCGGCCGCCGCCGATCGCCGACGCATAAGAGAGCCCGAGATCGTGGGCATTGCCCGACACATCCTTATGGATCGCCAGCAGGCACGGCACGCCAGCGCCGCGCTGATATTCCGAACGCACCGTATGGCCGGGCCCTTTGGGGGCGATCATCAGCACGTCGACATCGGGGCGCGGCTCGATGAGGTTAAAATGCACATTGAGGCCGTGGGCGAACAACAGCGCGGCGCCGTCCTTCAAGTTGGCGTGCAGGTGGTCGCGGTAGATGTCGGCCTGCAGCTCGTCCGGCGTAAGCATCATGATGACGTCGGCCCATTTGGCCGCAGCCGCCGCTTCGAACACATTGAAGCTCTCGCCTTGTGCCTTCTTGACGCCCTGCGACCCCTTGCGCAGCGCAACCGCGACTTCCTTGACGCCGGAATCGCGCAGGTTGAGAGCATGGGCGTGGCCTTGGCTGCCATAGCCGATGATGGCGACCTTCTTGCCCTTGATCAGGTTAAGGTCGGCGTCGCGGTCATAATATACGCGCATGGTTCGGATCGCTCGCTGCGTGAGATGAAGGAACACGGGTGTGGCGTTGGCCAATGAACCGGCAGCCTTGTGCTGCCGCTTTGGCGACGGATCGTTCGACCTTTATCCGTTTTTCGCGTTTGCCCGAGCTGCGAGGTCAGCAGCCCGGATGCGCAACATGCGAAAACCGACGATGGCATCGCGCTACCTGCGCCATCACCATACAGGAGTCAATCGACTTTGCGTTCACATCCCCTCAGGCCCGCGCGCAATCGCTACGATCCCGGTGCGCGACACCTCGACAAGGCCGAGCGGCAGCATCAGGTTAATGAACTGGTCGATTTTCGCAGAGCCCCCGGTGATCTCGAACACGAAGCTTTCCGTCGTGGCGTCGATCACCCGCGCGCGAAACGCATCGGAGAGCCGCAGCGCCTCGACCCGGTTGTCGCCCTTGCCGCGCACCTTGACCATCGCAAGCTCGCGCTCGATCGCCAGGCCGACGATCGTCATATCGACCACGCGATGGATCGGCACCATACGGTCGAGCTGGTTCTTGATCTGCTCGATCACCATCGGGGTGCCGCGGGTCACGATGGTGATGCGCGAAAGGTGCTTCTCGTGCTCGGTCTCCGAAACGGTGAGACTGTCGATGTTGTAGCCGCGCCCGGAGAACAGGCCAATGACGCGCGCCAGCACTCCCGGCTCGTTGTCGACGATGACGGCAAGCGTGTGGGTTTCGATCGCCTCTGTGATCGTCGCCGACGGGTAGTGGGTGGTGCTGGCGGTGGTGTTCACGGGATCACTTCCATTAATTGCGTGGCGCTCGTGCCGTTACCTGTCGCTGCCTCACGGCGCTGACTTGCCCGTCTCACAGGGGTGTCGTCGCCCGCGCAAGCGCCGCTCCGAACGGGGTTCAGTTGAGGATCAGTTCCCTCGATCGCACGCGGCATGCGCCGCTTTCACGGGGCACAGCACGCCATATGCTTGGGACATGCTTGGGACGCTGCCTGAGCCGCTGCGCGTGCCGTCTGGCCGATCACACCATCACCTTCCCCTCCTGCGTGACCGCACCCTCCAGGCTGTGCGCCGCGTCGCCGAGGATCATCTCGTTGTGGGCCCGACCTGACGGAATCATCGGAAAGCAATTCTCCGCCGGATCGACCACGCAATCGAAGATCACCGGCCGCTTCACGGCGATCATCTCGTTGATGGCTGCGTCGAGTTCGCCCGGCTTTTCACAGCGGATACCGACCGCGTGATAGGCCTCAGCGAGCTTGACGAAGTCCGGCAAGGCCGCAGTGTAGCTCTCCGAATAGCGCCCGCCGTGCAGCAGCTCCTGCCATTGCCGCACCATTCCCATGTACTGGTTGTTGAGGATGAAGATCTTGATCGGCAGCCGGTACTGCACGGCAGTCGACATCTCCTGCATGGTCATGAGCACCGAGGCTTCGCCGGCAATGTCGATGACAAGCGAATCGGGGTGGGCCATCTGCACGCCGACCGCCGCCGGCAGTCCATAGCCCATGGTGCCGAGCCCGCCCGACGTCATCCAGCGGTTCGGCTCCGTGAAGCCGAAGAACTGCGCCGCCCACATCTGGTGTTGGCCGACTTCGGTGGTGACGTAGACGTCGCGATCCCGCGTCGCGGCGTAGAGCCGCTCGATTGCGTATTGCGGCTTGATGATGTGGTCCGACGCCCGGTAGGCCAGCGACTTTCGCCCGCGCCATTTTTCGATCAGGCCCCACCACGCCTTGAGGGCGCCGCGGTCCGGCGCCGCACGCATTTCGCGCCACAACCGCACCATGTCGTCGAGCACGTGGGCGCAGTCGCCCACGATGCCGATATCGACTTTGACGTTCTTGTTGATCGAAGACGGATCGATGTCGATGTGGATTTTTTTTGAATGCGGCGCGAAGGCGTCGATCCGCCCGGTGATGCGGTCGTCGAATCGCGCCCCGACGCAGACCATGACGTCGCAGTCGTGCATCGCAAGGTTAGCCTCGTAGGTGCCGTGCATGCCCAGCATGCCGAGCCACTGCGGATCGCTCGCAGGTACCGCGCCGAGCCCCATCAGGGTCGAGGTCACCGGGAAGCCGGTGAAGCCGATGAGTTCGCGCAGCAGCCGCACCGCCGCCGGTCCCGAATTGATGACGCCGCCACCGGTGTAGAACAGCGGCCGCTTCGCCGCCGCCATCAGGGTGACCGCCGCCCTGATCTTCTCGACATCGCCCTTGAGCTTCGGCCGATAGCCCTGGTGTGGAAACGCGTTCGGCTTCGCATAGGTACCGGCGGCGAACTGGATATCCTTGGGGATATCGACCACTACTGGGCCGGGCCGCCCGCTCGCCGCCACATAGAAGGCTTCGTGCAGCACGCGCGGCAGATCGGCGATGTTTTTGACCAGGTAATTGTATTTCGTGCAGGGTCTGGTGATGCCGACCGTGTCGCATTCCTGGAAGGCGTCGTTGCCGATCAAGTGGGTCGGCACCTGGCCGGTGATGCACACGAGCGGGATCGAATCGCACAGCGCGTCGGTCAGGCCGGTGACGGCGTTGGTGGCGCCCGGCCCGGAAGTCACCAACACGCAGCCCACCTTGCCGGTGGATCGCGCATAGCCCTCGGCGGCATGCACGGCGCCCTGCTCATGGCGCACCAGCACGTGGTGCACCTTGTCCTGCTGGAATAGCGCGTCGTAGATCGGCAGCACGGCTCCGCCCGGATAGCCAAACACGTGCTCGACACCCTGATCGGCCAGCGCCCGGATCACCATCTCGGCGCCGGTCATCTCAGTACCTGGGAGCGCGGGCGTCTCGCCCGCTGCCCCCGACTTCCCTCCCGCTGGTGGGGAGGGGTCGGCGGTCGTGCCGGCAGGCGCTTTCGAACCCAGTCCGGCCGACTCGCCGCCCCGACCGTCCCCCATCACGGAGAACTGAGAAGCTACGCCAGCTGCGATTGCCTTGCCGGCATGCGGGGAAGGGTTGGCCGGCGATGCCTGCGTCGTCACGGATAACCCCTGCTGCTGGGGCCTGATCTTTCGGGAGCTGTCAGCTTCGATTCCCATTGGGATTACTCCGGCTACTTTGTCTCAACGCGATTGATCGCGCGGGAAGTCTTCGGGCATTAAAAGAAGTCTTCGGATTAAAAGAAGTCTTCGGGCATTAAAAAAGGGCCCCGAAGGCCCTCATTGCGCATCGCCTGCGTTCGCGGGCGGCTATCCGCCCCCGGCGATGCGCCCCCTAAGTACGATAACAAAATTTCTCATCACGACCCTGCACGATTAGATTGTTGCGCGTAACTTTGGCGCTGCACTGTGCAACTGTCAAGCTTTTTCGCGACAGAGCGCAGCAGGTTTTTTTGCCACAGTTGTGGCAGGACGTGGATCATCGGTCCCGCGTCGAGCGTTAGATCATTAATCGAGCACGATTTTATCGAGTAGATAGGAAAACAGCATTGGCAACGCCTTCGAAAGAGGCCCGGGAACGGGCGGAACTCAAGTTCAGAAAAAAGGAAATCGAGGCGCGCGAGGCCTCCAAGGCGATGGCGGACTATCAGGCGGGCCTTATCGCCCAGCGCGAAAAGACCGTGCGGCTAAGAGCGCTGCGCCAAGCCAAGGAGGCCGCCGAAGCGGCCGGTCGCGCGGAGGGGCTCGGAAGCACTGCGACGAAGGAAGCGGCGACGAAGTCCGGCAACCCGCATGGGAAGACGACGCCCGTGCTGTGACGGCCGCTGCCATCGGCTCCGGCCGCGACGTGTGAGCAAGGGCGATCAGTGACGGCGGCAAACCAGCTTAGCTTTCGGTCGCCCAGGATGTTGCCAATGCGGCGATCGCAGGCCAGTGGATCTCGGAGGTTCATGTCGATTCCTGCGACAATGTCTGACGGCTTACGCACGATTTAAGAATCGCGCGCAGCCGTTCTTACCAGCCTATCGCTGTTCGTCCCGAAGGTGACCGCTAGATCCGTGAGTTGAGAACGGAGACTTGGTGCGACCAACCCGTGTTTTCATGGGCTCCGCCGAAACGATTGAGGCTGTAAAGGGGCTGCCCCGAATCGATAAAACATTCGTCCGAATCCTAAACGAGACTCCTCGCACGCCCGTTCCGACAGGGGGACTCAAATTGCGCAAGCCGGGTTCACTCCGAAGTACACGAAGTAGACGTGCAGCGACAAGTTCGCTGTGCGCCTTAGCCCATAAGGTGAACAGGTCAAGCTAATTTGCCAGGCCGCGCGGCGTTTGGGTGTTCGTGTAACTGTCCGTTGAGAACTGATTGGCGGAACGCAATCCAAGCTCAGCAATCGATTGTGCGGGCCAGGTCAATCGCGCGACATGTCAATCGCGCGACATGTCAATCGCGCGACCTGGTCCTATCCCCTCCCGACCGCCCTCAACACTCTCTCCGGCGTGATCGGCACCTCGGTGATGTCTTGCGCTCCCAGCGCGCGCAGCGCATCGTTGACGGCATTCGCCACCGCGCCGGTCGCGCCCGCGGTGCCGGCCTCGCCGGCGCCCTT
>JASHYD010000116.1 GCA_030043175.1 Xanthobacteraceae bacterium
AGGGGGGCAAGGATGAGGTTGACATTGCGGCTTCCGAGAAAAGCGAGCACGGACCGTGCGCGTTGAAAGAGTGATTCGTTTTCTTCGAGGGCGACCACTTCGCGGGCAAGCCGGGACATCACTGCCGCCGCATAGCCAGTGGCGGCTCCGATCACCAACACCCGATCCAGCGGATCGGGATCGGCGGCCTGGATGAGGCGCGCCACCACCATGGGTTTGATGAGATAGCGCGCAGGTTGTGTCGCCGTGGCGTCGGCAATCACCACATCGCGATCCAGATAGGCCAGCGCCGCGCGTGTTTTCGGCACGAAGAGCTCACGCGGAATTTCCAGCATCGCGGTAATGATACCGGGGTGGGTGACATCGCTGGTGCGCACCTGGCCGTCCACCATCGCCCGGCGTGCCACCTGAAAATCCTCCATGCTTGCCTCCGCAACCACTTACTCTATCGGCGGCTCCCTCCCCGCAGACGGCAAGGGTACGAGAGACAAAGTCGCGCGAGCCGGCGCAGCATCTCGTCAGCTGGCGACTTTGCCCCCACCCTGCATCGCAAGTGGGCGGCCGACCGCGTTTTTGCGGCACGGTGCGCAAAAAGGCAAGGCGTCCGCCCCCCTCCGTACCAGGAAGGGCTCACCTAGCCATCCGGTCAGTTGTTCAGGGAGTGGAACGATCCCACCTGTCTCGACACAACGGAGGCAAGTATGACAGACGCTGTTTCGCCCAATCCATCCCAACTCCAATCCCCTTTGCAGTTTTCCAATGACCTTGCTGCTTTGGTCGCCTTAACCGCGCAATCAGTGGTCGCCGTACATGGCGGCGGTCGCCGGCCGTCGAGCGGCATCATCTGGCAACCCGGTATCGTGGTAACGGCCGAGGAAACGATCGCGGCCGATACCGATCTTGCGCTCACGCTGCCGGGCGGAGACCGCGTCCAGGCCACGCTCGCGGGACGCGATCCCTCTACCGATATCGCGGTGCTTCGTTACGAAGCGGCACCACCGGTCAAAGCCTTTGCGACAACCACGTTCGCCACGGACCTGCGGGCCGGCCATCTTGCGGTCGCTGTCGGGCGGGGCGACGGCATGCCGGTCGCAACCTTAGGGATCGTGGCCTTTGCGGGCGCTCCCTGGCGCAGCCGCCATGGCGGGCAGATCGATGCCAGGATCGTAATCGATGCGCGCCTTCCGGCCGTGGCCGAAGGCGGCGCGTTGGTCGGCGCTGACGGCAGCTTGATCGGTATCGCAGTGTTTGGGCCGCGCCGGCGCGTGCTCGCCATCCCGGCGGCGACCATCGCCCGCGTGGCGCCGATCATCCAGGACAAAGGGCATATTGCCCGCGGCTATCTCGGCGTCGGACTGCAACGCGTCCCGCTCGCGGCTGCCGAAGGCGCCGAGACACGGCGCGGCGCGATGGTAGTGACGCTCGATCCGGCGGGTCCGGCAACGGCCGCCGGCATCCTCCAAGGCGATATCATCGTGCGGCTCGGGGGCTCACCCGTGACCGGGTTGCGCGCCGTCTACCACGAGCTCGGGTCCGATGCCGTGGGCAAAAAACTGGCGGTCGATCTCATCCGGGCTGGGGTCCACAAGACCGTCGAAGTCACCATCGCGCCCCGCCCCTGAGGCATGACCCGTGACGGTGCCCGACCTGTTTTCTGACCCTGCCTTCCCCCGCAAACGTGAGAAGTCAGGTTGGCAGCGGCGGCCGATCCGCGTCGCACTCTATATTGCGGATCGCGCCCTCCGCGCCGATATCGCCGATGCCCTCGAAGATGCGGAGCTCGACGTCGCTGAGGAAGGCGATGTGGTCCTCGCCGATCGGCCGATTGACACCGCCGTTCCGGTTATCGCCCTCGTATCTGGGCAAACGCGCAGAACTTGGCCGGCGAATGTCCGCGCAGTCGTGCCTGGGGATGTCGATGCGACAATGCTTGCGGCGATCATTACCGTCGTCGCTGCCGGCTATGCACTGGCGTCCGGCAAAGACATCGAGCGCCCCTCCTACCCTTCGCCTTCAGAGGCTACGGACGGGGAGGCCGACCCTGCCGATGAATTGGCAAGTGTCCTGACTCCGCGCGAGCGCGAGGTGCTGGCGCTCCTTATCGAAGGCGCGTCCAACAAGGAAATCGCCCGCGCGCTCGCGCTGTCCGTCCACACGGTGAAATTTCACATTGCCGCGCTCACGGAAAAGCTCGGCGCCCGCAGCCGGGTCGAAGCCGTCGCGATCGCGATCCGCTCCGGCCTCATGATGGCATAGCGTCTCGCCCTTGGCGCCGAAGCGGCCGCCCAGGCCGGGCGCGACCTCACGAACCTCACCGGCGCTGACCTAAATTCGGCTTATGGCCACCCTGCGCACAAGGTGCAGCGCATTGAATTGATCACTGCCGCGCAAGCCCCCCTCCCCCGCCTGGCCCCACCCCTCCAGCCGATCGCCGGAAGTGACGCCACCGGGTCATCCGCTGCGCGCTGGACTCACCTAGAGCCCAAGTACCGCCTCAACCCGCTGCCGCACCAAATCACCGTTAAGAAATTCGAGCACGGCCGGTTCCTGCGCAACCGGCTCGTCGCCGGCGACGACAGTGGCGACGATCACATCGCAGCGGCTGTTGAAGGCGAGCGACAGCACCGATTTCGCCGACGGGGCGCCAACCTTATAGCCGCGGCTGCGGCCTTTCATCCAGTGCACGGTGATGGGCCGGCCGGAGCCGAGTGCCGATCTTTCGTTGCCGACGAGGTCGAGGTCGCTGACGCGGTCAAGTTCTTCATCGTCAGCCACTCCGGTTTCACAATTGCAGAAACCGATTTTCGGCCGCAGATAGAGATTGACCTCAATCCCGCAATCGGCCGCCTTGCATTGAAAAGTCCACCCCCCTCCCCACTGGTCGATGGGGAACGGCCACGTACCTTCGGTCCAGACCGGTTGATGGCGCGAAGGCGTGAGATGCGCATCCTGCAGCGGCATGGCGGCAAGGAAGACCGCGTAGCCGCCAATCCCGGCGACGAGCACGGCGGCAACGCTTGCGATCCACTTGCTCATGATCGCTTTCTATCCGTTGCGGTCACGCGAACCATTCATTCGCAGTCATGGTCGAGCTGCTCCGCCCATCGACGTTCGGCTGAAACCCAGCAATCAAAACATGAGTGCCCGCGACAAGCGCCAACATGGGGCCGCAGAAGGGCTTCGATCCGACGATGGCGGCTTTCATCAGTCGCAAAGCCGATTGCGCGCCGAGAAAAGGCCATCGTCGCATAAGTCCGACGCCAGCGGTCGGAAGCGCTCACCACCAACTGGGTTTCGGTTCCGGCGGATAAACGGGAACCGCTGGAACGAAGCCATTCCGGTTCGGCATTTCGACCTTCGGGAGACTCTTGGCGTCCATGACGTCAGTCTCCTGAATGATGCCGTTCCGATAGAGTAGAAATGCGACCACCGCATAGACCTCGTCATGGGTGAGCGAGCCCGGTTGGGGGACCGGCATCGCCCGGTTGATATAATCCCAGGCGATAGTCGCATACGGGTAGTAGGCTACGCTGTCCTTTTCCGAATCTTTAAAGGGGCCGCGGAAAGGCTTGCCGGGGCTTCCCAATACCAGACGCCGGAGTACTCCGCGTTCCCCATTCTGCCCATGGCAGACTTCGCACCTCTTGGCAAAGATCGCCGCCCCTTCCTTGGCGGTTCCGTGCCCAGGAGGAAGTTCTTTTCCCTGCGGGCCAATCATGAAGTCAAAGTTGCGGATTTCTTCCTGGCTCAGCGGCGTACCCACGCCAAATTTAGGTGACTGCGCCAGCGTCGCGGCCGGGGCTGCCAGGACCATCACGGACACGAGTAGATTAAGAGAACATCGCATCGTCTACGCTCCCATCACGGGCCACTCTCCAGGGCTGCTGCATATTGCTATGAATGGAGCGGGTCGGTTTTTTCAAATCCGCTTCGCTGATGCCCCAGTGTTGGTACAACTCAGCGCGCGTCGGCTGAACTTCATCGAGTTCATCCGTGGAACGAGACACGATCACCGCCTCTTCTCCGTCCCAAGCCCAGTCAAAAGTGAACCGGGTATGCGCCCTCGGAAGCACCGGAGCCTCAAGCTTTGCTTCCTTCCAGCTCTTGCCACCGTCTGTAGACACCTCGACCTTCTTGATCACGCCGCCTCCGG